>NZ_CP090420.1:600000-899511 GCF_032716425.1 Pseudoalteromonas sp. N1230-9 | reverse complement strand
TACAAATTACTGAGGCAAATAAATTTAAAATGTCTGCAGACAAAGACTTTAGCCAAGTAAGTATTGCGATGACAGCATCCATCGTAATACTTATTATTCTCTTATTATTTATAGCCTTTATCATTTATCGTTCGATTCATAACCCACTACTTTCGCTCAGTGAAACAATTGGCTCTATCTCTGAAAATGCCGACTTACGACTTCGCGCACAACCTCATGGCAGCGACGAAATAGCGCAAGCCGCTCACCATTTTAATGCCATGATGGAGCGCATTCACGCCCTTGTAAACGATGTAACAAGCGCAACGCTCACTCTCTCTTCTGCGGCAGAACAGATGAACTCAATCAGCGACCAAGTTGCCAGCACAGCCACTGAACAAGAGCACCAGTCTGCGATGATAGCGACCGCCATTACGCAAATGAGTAGTGCAATTGAACAAGTCGCGGCAAATGCATTGGCAACATCAGAAAAAGCATCTCACACAGATCATACTGCAAAGCTTGGGCAAAAGTCGGTGCAAGAGAATATCGATGCAATCAATCATTTATCACATATCGTCAATGCCAATACCAAACTTATCAATGAGTTAAACACACAATCAACCGATATCAATCAAGTTGTTATGATGATTCAGGGTGTCGCTGAACAAACTAATTTACTTGCTCTTAATGCAGCAATAGAAGCGGCACGAGCCGGTGAGTCTGGGCGAGGCTTTGCTGTCGTTGCTGACGAGGTAAGGCAATTAGCTCACAATACACAAAAAGCAACCGCAAGTATCAATGACATGATCACTAAGTTACAATCTATGGCACAACAAGCTGTTAGTGCCATGGGGAACGCAGATGATAGTGCAAAGCAAAGTGTTGAATATGCAGAACGATCATCACAACTTTTAGCTGAAATAACGCAAGAGATGGCTCAAATAGCTGAGATGAATAATCAGGTTTCGACTGCAACCGATGAACAAACCACTGTCGCTAATGAACTAAGTTGTAATATTAACGAGTTTAGTAGTAGTATTTCACTGGTAAGCGAAAGCTCTCAGCAAAATGCGCAAGCAAGCCAAGAATTGGCTTCATTAGCATCGCGCTTACAGCAACAAGTACATGTTTTTAAAGTGTAAATTTAAATAATTTAGTCATCTTAACAAAAGTATAGCCATGAACAGAGCCATTTTATTGTGTATTTTTTATTTTGCTCTGTTCAGCTTTTCAAGTACAGCTCACGAAAGACTTGTTATTCAACTTGCCAAACCTAATTATACCGATGCCACAAAAAACCAATATATTCATGCAATTTTAGAAAAAAGCTTTGCCGTAATGGGTGCTGATGTCACCTTAATGTATAACGTAAAGCCCATGAACAATAAGCGAATTATAGAACAGTTAAGTCACAATAAAACGATAACTCTTGCATGGTTATCAATGCCCTATGGACAACCTAACGCGCTTATTAGAACAACAATTCCTTTGTACAAAGGGCTGCATGGAAAACGCTTATTAATTATTCGTAAAGAAGATCAAGAAACCTTCAAACACATTACCCACCTTAACGAACTAAAACCATTTATAGGTTTACAGCAACAAAGCTGGTCTGATTACACTATTTTAAAAGCGAATGGATTGAAAGTTAATGGCGAGTTAGACTACCAAGGAATGCTCAAAGCCTTAGAAGCAGGCTTGGGTGATTACTTCCCTCGCTCTGTGTTGGCTATCGAGTCAGAATTTAACAAATTACAATCATTTGATTTTGCTATTGCGCCACAAATTATGCTGCAATACCCAAGTCACTATTATTTTTATTTAAGTAAAGAGAACACTGAAGTCAGAGATCTTCTTGAGCAAGGCATGCAAAAACTCGCAAAATCAGGCGAGCTTGAAGCTCTTTATTTACGCTATTTTGGTGATGTAGAAAAGCAATTTAAACTCAATCAGCGACACGCAATAACACTCACTAACATGGAGTAACAATAATGCTCAAAAAATTACTGATGTTGATAGCTGTCATTATCATTTTTGTAGCCGGTTTTTTCACTGGAATATACAGCTTACCTATTTTGACTGAAGCACCAGCTCCTAGCTCAAGCACCCTAAAGCAACACAAAAACCGTGCTTTATTCAGTGGTGAATTTAAACCTAACTTAGCGGGGTCTGATCGTTTTCACTATGGAAACGGCACAGTCTACTTAACCAATGATGCAATCTCAATGCAAGGTGAGCTATCACCGGGTCCTGATTACCAATTGTATTTATCGCGCAATTTTATTGATAACGAAGCCGATTTCTTAGCACAAAAAGGCACAATGCAGCGTGTTGCAGGAGTGCGTTCGTTCAATGGCTTTAAGTTAGTTGTACCACAAGGTATTGATATCAGCGATTACAATACGGTGGTTATTTGGTGTGAAAGTTTTGAGGAGTTTATTACTGCAGCCCAGTATCAATAGCTGTATTAATAAAAAGCAAAGCCGCCTTTGGAGAGGGCGGCTTTAAAACGGCAGCTATGGGTGTAAAGCTGCCTAATCAAGAGTCATTATTAATACAACTAATTAGGCTGCATCTTCCGTGCTTTGAGTCTCATCGCTGTGGCGAATTAAGTAATCAAATGCACCTAAACTTGCCGTTGCACCACTGCCCATTGCAATAATGATTTGTTTAAACGGCGTTGTTGTTGCATCACCTGCCGCGTAAACACCCGGTAATGATGTTGCACCTTTGCTGTCTATTTCGATTTCGCCAAAGCGAGTCAGTGCTAGTTCTGAATCTTTTAACCATTCAGTGTTTGGCACCAAGCCTATTTGCACAAAGATACCTGCAAGCTCAAGTGATTTTTCATCGCCAGAGATGCGGTCAATATAGCTTAAGCCTGTTACTCGTTTACCATCACCAACAACTTCTGTTGTTTGCGCGTTTTTGATAATCGTAATGTTGTTTAAGCTATTTGCTTTGCGAATAAGTACTTCGTCAGCACGTAAGGTATCAGCAAATTCGAGCACAGTGACATGCTCAACAATGTTTGCAAGGTCGATTGCCGCTTCAATACCTGAGTTACCACCACCGATAACCGCTACCGCTTTGCCTTTAAATAACGGACCATCACAGTGAGGACAGTAAGCAACGCCATGACCGCGATACTCTTTCTCACCTGGTACGTTCATTTCACGCCAGCGGGCACCGGTTGCTAATACTACTGATTTAGCATTTAAAACTGCACCATTTTCTAGGGTGATTTGATAATTACCTTGCTTAGTAAGCGATGCTGCACGTTGGTTTTGCATCACATCAACATCGTACTCTTTTACATGCTCTTCAAGTTGGGCAACTAATTTAGGGCCTTCGGTCGCTTTAACTGAGATAAAGTTTTCAATGGCTAAAGTGTCTGATACCTGACCACCAAAACGCTCTGCAACCACACCTGTGTTTAAGCCTTTACGTGCTGAATAAATTGCCGCAGAAGCCCCTGCCGGACCACCACCCACAACAAGTACATCGAATAACTCTTTGTCGTTTAGTGCCTCGGCTTGGCGTGCAGCCGCTTTGGTATCCACTTTGTTTAAAATGTCGGTCAGGTTTACAGCGCCTTGACTAAATAACTCACCATTTAAGTAAACAGCGGGTACTGCTAACACATTACGCTCGTTCACTTCGTCTTGGAACAAGGCACCGTCAATCATCGTAGCCGTAATATTTTCATTGTGCGCCGCCATTAAGTTCAGTGCTTGCACTACTTGCGGACATGTTTGACAACTTAATGAAATATATACTTCAAAGTTAAGCGGCCCTGGTAATGATTTAATTTGTTCAATTTCAGTCTCTGATGCCTTGCTTGGATGACCACCTGTGTGAAGAAGTGCAAGGATCAAGCTCGTGAATTCGTGGCCCATCGGCACACCCGCAAATGTGATTTGCGTATTGTTAATAGGTGAAGACACCACCATAGACGGACGGCGCACATCTTGGTTAGGGTTATCTCGCACCGAAAATTTATCGCTTAACGAAGCTAAATCGTTTGCTAAGCTTTTAAGTTCTGTTGATTTATTGCTGTCATCCAAGGCGATAAGCAGCTCAACAGGGCTGGTAATAGAAGCAAAGTGGCTTGTTAATTGGTTTTTGATATTCGTATCTAACATGGCTTAGCCCTTGAGTTCAGAATAAATAATCTAGAAAAATTTAGGGATAACTGCCCATCACCCGCTAATGTGCTTAATGTGAGTTGTGATGGGCAATTAAGGTTGCATTGAGATAGCAAAGCAAAACTTTGCTATCGTTTAATGCAGTGGTAAATTAGATTTTGCCAACTAGGTCTAGTGAAGGAGCAAGTGTCTCTTCACCTGGCTGCCATGATGCAGGACATACTTCACCATCGTGGTCAGCAATGTACTGTGCAGCTTGTACTTTACGTACTAACTCTTTCGCGCTACGGCCGATACCTAAGTCGTGAGTTTCGATTACTTTGATTTCGCCTTCAGGGTTCATTACGAATGTACCGCGAAGAGCAAGACCTTCGTCTTCGATCATCACACCGAAGTTACGTGTAATGCGACCTGTAGGGTCACCAATCATTGGGAATTTGATTTTACCAATTGTGTCAGACGTATCGTGCCATGCTTTGTGAGTGAAGTGCGTGTCAGTTGATACTGAGTAAACTTCAACACCCATTTCTTGAAGCTGCTCGTAATAGTCAGCAACATCACCAAGCTCTGTAGGACATACGAAAGTGAAATCTGCTGGGTAGAAGAAGAAGATTGACCACTTACCTAGCACGTCTTTTTCAGTTAGCTCAACAAAGTCACCGTTGTGGTAAGCTGTTGCATTGAATGGTTGTAATTTTGTGTTAATTAATGAAGTGCTCATATTTTTCCTCATTGATGTATTTAAAAAGTTTAATTAACGCAGCCTTGCGTCTGCTTGATTAATACAATAGAGGTCTGAGTGATTAAAATAAAATTGATTGTTTAGATTAAAATGATTTATTTTTTAGATTGAACTACAAGTTTAGGTAAAAATATCAAAGCCTTCAGTTAGTTAGCTAATCAAGGGCTTTATCCACACCGAGTAAAATTACTTAGTAAAGCCATATAAACTCTTTGGTTTGATGTATTTAGGCTCAATTCCTTGCTCTTTTGCAGCCGCTAACATCACTTGTTCAATCCAGCCAGCATCCATAATGTTCATATAGTTACCATCAGGGTCGAAGTTAATGTTTGATCCCATGACCACCATAAAGGTATCTGTCACTTCAGTATTATCTGCTGGAACTTGAAATTGATGAATCGAGCCGCCTGGTTCAAATAAATAGCTACCTGCCACTTGTAAATCGTCTGGGTACTCTGTGTAGTGCCAGCTGCCTGCTAGCGTGTATAAATGTACAACACCAGTATGAAAATGCTTTGGTAATACCGTACCTGGCTCAAATAAAACGCGTAAAACCCATACACCGTTTTCAGAGTCCAGCATGAGTGGATAAATATGAACGCCAGGTAATGCGTTTTTAATCAGCTTTTCATCATTTGTATGGATCGTTAATAAAAAATCTTGATGATTAATAATATCTGGTAATGCCATGTGTGTGCCCTCTTTAATGCTTATTAGTAAAGCAATTCATTGTTGCCGTTAATACATTGTTAAACTTTAACGACCGTATTTACTTTACTTTTCGCGTAATATTTTTTACTTTTTACGCCAGCGCACTCAATAAGAACACATTATGCCTCGTAAGACACACGCCCCCGATTTAATTAGAGTATCTGCCCTGCATGGCTATATCGAACTGATTGAAAGTAAATTGGTCAACCCTGATGCACTGTTATCGCGCGTAGGGTTAGACCGAAAGCAACTCACAGAGCCCAATAACTTTATTCAGTATCAGCAACTGATTGAGTTGTTAAAAATCACAGCGAAAGAATTAAATCTACCCTATTTCGGCCTAGAGCTAGGTCGTTGGCAAAGTCTCAACATTTTGGGTTCTGTGGGTTATTTAATAGGAAATTGCGATACCCTTGAAACAGCACTAAAAAACTTAACCAAGTACTACCATGTACATCAAAACAGCGCTGATTTGTTACTCGAAATTGGCCAAGACTACGTAAAACTATCGTTCTTAATACGCAGTAATTTAAAAATAAGTGTTTATCATGGTGCCGATTTGGCCTTGAGTGTCGGGGTCAATTTATTAAAGCAATTAACTGATGATAAAATAAAACTGCACCGCTTGGAGCTTCCCCACAGTTGCGATGAAAACCCCAGTGTTTACCGCCAAGCGCTGGGCCAAGTGCCAGCATTCAACTGTGCACATACCGCGCTTGTGTTTGATAAAAAATACCTAAAGCTTGCAATTAAAAATTCAGACAAGCAGTTATTTTCTATTCTTAGCCAACAAATTGGCCATCTTAAAGACACCAAACGGGAAAACATGTCTGATCACGTTGAGGTGCTGATCAAACAGTATCTGCTTCATGAAGAGTTTGGTATAAACTTGATAGCCGAAAAACTATCAATGAGTGCACGTAGCTTACAGCGGCACTTAACTCAGCACGGTGCCACTTTTCGTGAGCTAGTTGATGACGTACGCTGTAATTTAGCACATCAATATTTAATTGAATCTAGCCTTAGTTTATCGAACATTTCAGATATCTTAAGTTTTTCTAATTACAGCGAGTTTACCCGTGCATTCAAACGCAGGTATGGCATTCCCCCAAAAGATTATCGTAAATCACATTCATCTTAGTGGCGTAAAAAGTTAAAAACAGGTCGTATAAAGCTAATTTTTCTGTTAACAATTTATATATATTGATTAGCTAGTTTTGCTAATTAGTGGTCATGTAATGTTAAAAAGAGTGTTTATTACCGGCGCCAACAGTGGTGTTGGGTACGAATTAGCCAAACAATATATTCTTCGAGGTGACGATGTAGCTTTATTTGACTTGCACTTCAGCGAACAGACTAAACAACGCTTAACTAAACTTGCAGATTTTTGTCAGTATGTTGAATTTTTTGCAATACGAACCTGTGATATCGAAACATTACAGATCCAAGTAAACAATGCGATTGCTGCAATCGGCAAACCTGAATTAGCCATTGAGTGTTCATCTTTTTGTATTGAATCCAGTGAGCAATTAACTCAAAAACATAGTTTAGTCAGTCATCATTTTGCCACTGTGATCACCCCCTACCTTGAAATGAACAGTCATTTGGCATTAACAGCACCGATAACAGAACCCACCAAGTTTTCACTCAACCCAGCCCTTTTACTTCTAAGCAAAAAGCTACGACTCAAATTAAAACCAAGCAATATAAAAGTCAGCTTAGTGTGTACAAACAAAGCGCATAGCACAGATGTAAACTCAGCTAAAATCGCTAAGCACATGTTACACAGCTTAGATAAACAAAAATTAATGGTGATCCTAGGCTTACAATCTAAACTAACCTATATCATGAGCCGTTATTTACCGAATTGGATAATGGGTTCAATAATGGATCGCCTCATAAAACAACAACTAATAAGAACAACACGCTAAGGAATTCCCATGAACACACATGATAACCTCACGCAATTAATTGAGCATACGTGTCAAACTTATGCCGACCTTCCTGCCTACAATAGTGCGGGTAAAACTCTCACTTATGCTCAAGTAGAACAACAGTCTCGTTACTTCGCACAGTGGCTTCAACAACAAAGTGGCCTAGTTGCAGGGGATCGAATCGCCATTCAACTGCCTAATATTGTTGACTACCCTATTGTTACCTATGCTGCAATTCGTGCGGGTTTAATCGTAGTCAATACCAACCCACTTTATACCGCCCGTGAAATGCTGCATCAGTTTAATGATGCAGATATAAAAGCCATTGTTATTCTTGATGCTCTTACCGATAAATTAGCCACCATTATCAATGATACGTCGATCAAAACCGTTATTGTTGCAGCCGCGGTTGCTGAGCCAACATTGCAAGAGGGTCAATTTTCGTTAAATGAACTCATTCGCCAAGGTGAAAGACTCGCCCCTCTTAATGCTCATCAAGCAAGTCGCGATGATATTGCAGTTTTACAATACACAGGTGGTACCACAGGCATAGCAAAAGCTGCGATGCTAAGCCATGGCAATATTTTAGCCAATGCAGAGCAAATGAATGAACGCTTTGACGACATTTTAAAGCCAGGTCAAGAAACAGGCATTTGCCCGCTACCGCTTTATCATATTTACGCCTTTACTGTGAATATGGTTGGCCTATTTGCCATGGGGCAATTTAATGTACTGACTCCAAACCCTCGTGATTTAGATGCCTTAGTAAAGCAAATCGAACCATATGAAATTAATTACTTTTCAGGCATTAACACCCTATTTATTGGTTTGTGTATGCACCCAGGATTTAAGGCACTGAATTTTTCGAACCTAAAAATGACCGTCTCAGGCGGCGCAGCCCTCACCCATGCAGCTGCCGATGCGTGGATGAGCACCACAGGTTGTACAATCACAGAAGGCTATGGCTTATCAGAAACCTCGCCAGTTGCGACGTTAAACGACTTTAAAAAAGAAGAGATTGGCAGTATTGGCCGCACATTATCAAACACTACCGTTGAGATTTGGGATGAAAATGATGAACCTGTTGCTGACGGTGAGTCTGGCGAAATTGTTGTTAAAGGCCCACAGGTGATGATGGGTTACTGGCAACGCCAAGATGAAACCGATAAATGCATGAAACGTGGCTTTTTCAAAACCGGAGATATAGGCCTAAAATTGCCAAGTGGTAATTACAAAATTGTAGATCGTTTAAAAGACATGATTATTGTTTCTGGCTTTAACGTGTACCCCAACGAAGTTGAAAATGTACTGTGTCAGCACCCTGCCATCTGTGAAGCGGCCGTTATTGGAGCAAAAGATGAAAAAACTGGTGAGCGTGTATGCGCCTACATTACTTTGAAAGAGCATATAGACGAACAAAAGGTCACAGATTACTGCCGCGAAAACTTAAGTGCTTATAAAGTGCCTAAATCAATCATTTTTATGGAGGAGCTGCCTAAGTCAACGGTAGGCAAAATTTTACGTCGTGAGTTACGCCAATAACAAAGCGATCGTTTTAGCCGCGTAACTGGTATAAAATAGTTAAAAGATAAAAGCATACCGTTAGGTATGCTTTTTAATTTAAGCGGTTTTAAGGTCATTATGGAAAAGTTTATTAATCACATTCAACTCGGTTACTTAGGTTTACTGCCGTTTTTAGGCTGCGTAGGCTGGCCACTCATAGCAGGGAGTAATGCTGTCAACTTAGACTTTTTCACTTATTATAGCATTGCTATTTTAGCCTTTATGGCTGGTAACTTATGGCATGCTGGCCAACAGACGCATGCTGATGCCATTAAAGCCATTATCCCTATCTTACCGATTGGCTTTTTAAGCTTTTTACCAGCAACTTGGACACTGGCTTGGCTCGCTGCGAGTTTTTGGTTAGTGCTTTTATTCGAAAAAAGCTCACCGCAGTGGCAAACGTATCATGTTGATTACCAAAAGATGCGATTCGTTTTAACCTCAGTGGTATTTGTATGCCATATATTTGTGATTGGCATGAGCATCTATCCTGAGTAGCCCTTTTCTTGCGTTTGCGGTAACATCCGCGGCTCAGATTTTTAAGGACTTGCTATGATAGATCAACTACGCGCCAAGCTAGACCACCTCGGCGAAAATTACGTTGAAAAAGGTGCTCACTTCAAAATTAAAGTGATCCCATTTTTTTGTGCGATTCACATCAAAAAAGACCACAAAAACCAAGGTTCTTTAAAGCTGTATTCAAATCAGCTAATTGAAATATTTTTAGCAACCATGTTTTTGCTATTCGGATTAATGCTTTTTGATACAGATGCAGGCTTTACGCATGGCCCTATTCATATCGTTATTGCCGTTTTGATTAGTTTTAACTTAATCTTTAAGCAAATTGCCATTGAAGGTTTAAAAACTCGCTTAGCACTTTGCCCTGAAATTACAGTTGAAACACCGCCAGAACAAGGCAAATAACAGCATGTATTTAGACCCGAGTTGGCGCATATTAACGGTTGGCGATGGTGATTTATCATTTTCGCATGCTTTAGCAAGTCATTTAAAACCCAAAAAGCTTGTTGCTTCGACCTATGATGATGCAAATACCATAGAACAAAAATATGCCGACAATGCACTTAGCGCCTTGCAACAACTCAATATACAAACACTTACCGAGTTTGATGTAACAAAACCTGAATCGTGGCAGCGCTTAGGAGATGCTCGTTTCGATGTGGTAATTTTTCAATTTCCACTCATTCCAGCTTTTGTAGGTGAAGCTGCATTTAAAGCAAATACAAAACTCGGTGGTATGAATGTGTTAAACCGTGCTTTGTTGCATCGCTACTTAGACTACGCTAGTCAATTTGCATTAAATAAAAACGGCCCAATGCTGTGTTACATCACCTCTAAAGATGTAAAACCCTATCGCGAATGGAATATTGAAGGCAGCTTAAATCAAGGGCTTAATTGTCAATACTTGGGGCAAATGCCATTTGATATTAACCTGTTCCCTGGCTATAAAATTCGCAATGTTGACCGCGATAAGCACGTTAAAGACACCAGTGGCATTACCTACGTCTTTAGCGAAAAAACGAACAGCGAGATTACCTCTAAGCTGACTTTACCCGCTTATTTAGGTGATAAACACTGTGCATTATGCCGCGTTGGTCCTTATATGGCACAAGAAGATGAAGACAAACATTTGTTAAGCAAAAAACATAAGCAAATGGAAAAATTTGAACAGGATTGGCAAGCATGGCTTGCACAAAACAACGAGGAGTAACCATGAACTTTGTGATTGTCGGTACCAATTTTATAAGCGACACGCTACTAAGTGCAGCCAAACAAATTGAACAATTCTCCTTATATGGCGTGTGCTCTCGAGAGCAGCAAACAGGCGAAGCTTTTCTTGTAAAGCACGACATGGCTGACGCTAAAGTGTTCACTAATATTGAACAAGTTTGCCAAGACCCATTAGTCGATGCCCTCTACATTGCCGCACCAAATAGCCTACACAAACACTACGCTGTCATGTGTTTAGAAGCCGGTAAACATGTTTTAGGTGAGAAGCCTTCGGCTGCTAATAGCAAAGAGCTTGCGGCAATCATTCAAGCGGCAAAAACCCATCAACGCCTATACATGGAAGCGATGATGACCACGCATTTACCAAACTTTGCACGCTTAAAAAATGCCCTCACAAAAATTGGCACACCGCGTAAATATATTGGTCAATATAGTCAATACTCATCACGTTACGATAAATATAAAAATGGCGAGCGGCCAAATACTTTCTTGCCAGAATTTGCTAATGGTGCACTGGTCGATTTAGGTATTTATCCGCTTTATATTTTACTCGCTTTATGGGGCGCGCCTCAGAGTGTAAAAGCCAGCGGTGTGTTGCTTGAAACAGGTGTTGATGGCGCTGGCGATGTGTTATTGAATTACGCCGATAAACAAGCGGTGATCAGCTACTCTAAAATCTCGCAAGGTGATAATTTTACTGAAATTCAAGGTGAAAAAGGCCGTATTCGTATCGAAGCAGTATCACTATTAAAACGTATGCAGTTTATTGGTAATGATGGCACGGTTGAGGAACTCTCAGAGCCATTTGATGAGCACTTTATGCGCCATGAAGTAAGCCACTTTATTAATGCAGTAAAAGCAGGGCAGATTGAGTCGAGTGTCAACACACATACTTTATCAAAACAGGTTATGGCTGTGCTTGATGAAGCAAGAGCTCAATTAGGTGTTGTCTACCCTGCTGATAAATATAGCTAAACTTTCGTTTAGACTCTACAGCCTTAAATAATCATTAAGTTTGAAATTATTTTTTCTTGCTGTGATTATATTTACTCTCATTATTTTTGCACTATGGTTAATAATAACTGTTGTAAATTAATGAGAGTTTACCTTTGTCCATTAGGTATTTATTAAGAGCTGTTTTTGCAGCAACGATTACTCTAGCAGCTGGATTATTAATCATTATCCTAATGCTAAAGTCTGGCCTATCTGACAGCCAACAGGCTGCACAACAACGATATGAATTGAGTCACCTCGCTAAATTATCGTCGTCTAACTCTATCAAATTAACGGAACTTGCTAGGCAATATGTTGTTACTCTACAGAGCAAGTATAAGCAACAATACTTTGAACTAGTTGGACAAATCCAAGGGGATATTGCTTGGCTCAATGGCGAAAAGAAAAGCTATTTAGCAAGGCTACAAGCCTATAATGTCGATAAGTCTGATTTAGCATTACTCGCAGAGTCAAACGAGCTTTCCTTGAAATTAGTCGAAACAGAAGAGCAGGCATTCGCCCTAGTAGATCACCTGGTAGGGCAAGGTCCACATGTAATAAGTGGGAAAGACAAAAGCCAATGGATTGACGCTATCGTATTACTTACCGATGAAAATTACATGACTGAAGTGGGCAAAATCCAGCAACCTGTTAGTGAATTTTTGTCTTCTATAGAGCGCAAAAGTGCCGAACAAGTGACACAAAACAATGATAAGGTTTCAACATTCAGTATTATCAGTATTGCTTTTGTTATTGCAATTATATGCACTTTAATACTTTGCTATATTCAGCTAGAGAAAAAAGTGATTAAGGCAACACAAGGGCTGATTACTGAAGCAAACCGAATTTCACAAGGCGATTTATCACGCTACATTGACCATGTCAGTAACGACGAAATTGGTAAGCTTGCTGCCAGCTTTAACTTAATGGTTGATAAACTTTCAAGCCTTTTAAAAGAGATTAATAGTCTTTCTGATCAAGCACAGATTTCAGCAGCTAACCTCGATAGCGTATCTCAGCAAGCAAAAATACTTAATGATAGACAAAGCCAAGCTATCGAAGTTATATCTAGCTCCGTTTATGAAAACTCCACAGCTGTGAAAGAAGTATCGCAGAACTGTGCAGAAGCAGCGCAAAGTGCAACAGCTGCCAATAACAAAACGCAAGAAGGCTTAACCATTGTCGATAAAGGGATCAAATCTGTAGAGTCCGTTGCCGCCACACTCAATCAATCATTGAATGACCTCAATAACTTAGAGTCATCAGTCAAAGAAGTGACCGTTATTTTGAGTGTGATCAGTAACATTGCAGAACAAACTAATTTATTAGCCCTTAATGCTGCTATCGAAGCTGCTAGAGCCGGCGAACAAGGTAGAGGCTTTGCCGTTGTGGCTGATGAAGTGCGCACACTGGCGAGCCGAACTCAAAGCTCGACGCTTGAGATTCAAGATAAAATTGATTCGCTGCAAACCGCGAGTAATGCCGTAACAAATCGCATACGCTCAAGCGATTCACAGATCAAAGAAGCTGTTGTTAACTCTGAAAATGTGGGGCTTATGCTAGAAGAAATAAGTACCCAAGCTCATTCAATTTCAGATGCAAACTTAACAATAGCGTCGGCTTCTGAGCAGCAATCTCAAGTCACTGAAGATATTGCTCAGCGTTTGAATGATGTTCAAGAAACAAGTAAAGAAGCTCAAATGCAAACTGAAAAAATTTCTGTTTCATCAAGTGAGCTTTCTAAGCTAGCCAGTAGCTTAAATGCACAAATAAACCGTTTCAAATTAAACTAGTCACCCAATGAGACTGGCTGACTAGTTTAATACCGTTTAAAATCTATAGGTAACTGAAGCCCCTAAAGTTTGTGGGTTCACAACACCCACATAACCTTGCGGGTAACGACCACTGGCAGGCTCTCTTGCTGTGTACTCTTGCTCATCGAATGCATTATTAATAAATGCACTAATCAACCATTGCTCAGTATCGTAAGTAATCGTTAAACGAGTAAGGGTATAATCGCCCGCAACGCGCTCTTCTGTGTTTGTTAAGTCACCATAAAACTCATCAACATAATTAGCGCTCAAATTAACTTTTAGGCTATCTGTTAACCAGTGCGATAGACCTAAGCTTGCTGTTAATTCAGGAGCTGAGTTAAGGTCATTATCCACAGCTTCAGGAAATGCTGACGATTCATCGATTTTAGTTTTTAATAATCCTAAACCACCATGTAATTGCCATTGTTCGCCCAACATACTGTATGCTTCAAGCTCTAAGCCGTAGCTGTGTGCATCTTCAATATTAGTAATTCTTCGTGCTGCGCTCAGTGCCTGATAACCGTTAAAGTTGTTATAAAACACATTAGCACTAATATTTAGATCGCCATTATTTAAGACACTACGAGAGCCGATTTCATAGGTGTTTACCGTCTCTTCATCGTAGTAGTAATAATCTTCAGCAGTAAAGTCTAATGCGCCACCACCGGCGTTGTAACCTCTGCGAGCACTTGCAAATAACGTTGTTTCTTCGGTAATTTTGTATTGCAGCGCAAGCTTAGGTAAACGTAGAGTATGCGAGTCATCTAATTGCTCAACAAGCATGTCACCGCGAAATGCCATATTGAAGTTACGTACTTGTTCTTCACGCTCAATACGCAGCCCTGCTGTTAAAGTAAGTTGGCTATTCAAGTTAAAGCTTGATTCACCGTAAATTGCCGTTGATTTGCTGCTATCATCACCGAAGTAATAAGTAGCCCCTACACTCTCAAAATCTTGATCACGGTCAAAATAAGCAAGCCCGACAAAACCTGAATAAAAATCACTATTTAAGCCAAAGTTTAATTTAGTATCTAGGGTTACATTTGATTCATCCATCGATACATCTGATTCAGCACTTTGCTGCGGCTCATAGGCATCAAATGCCCATTTGTAATCCATATAGGCAACGAGCACATCCAGCGAGAAGTTTTCATTAATTTTGTAGTCAACATTGACCTGTGTTGTATCTGATTCAGTATCCAGAATACGTTGAAATAGCGGTATATAATCGGTTGGCTCAACAGCTTCAAAGTATTTACGTCCAGCGTTACCCTCTTCGTTGTATGTTGAATAGGTTAATTGTACAGATAAATCCTCAAATGGGGTATAAAGGAGCTTGGCACGCGTGCTACTAGTATCCAGCTTGTTTAGTTCTTGATCTGTTGGGTTTGTGTCGTACACTGGTGGGTTAGAGAAAGTCTCACCATCAATATATTGCGTTGATAAGCGAAATGCTAACACATCTTCAACGAGTGCCCCCGATATAACCGCCGCCGTATCAAAATAGTTATCTTGATTACGATAACCAACGCGCACTGCTCCCTCAAATTCTTGCGTTGGTGCTTTAGTTTTCATGTATACCGCACCTGCAATACTATTTCGGCCATTGCTTGTAGATTGCGGGCCTCGGTATACTTCGATCTGCTCCATATCCCAAAGACCAGTATCGCCCGTAAGGTCTGCAACAAAGGGCTGGCTTACCCCATCAATTAATGTTGAGACACGCGCTTTCGAACCACCACTAAATGAGTTAAAACCTGTTGCACCACCATTGCCAGACACACCCCGCATATCCGGTACTGCGCCAGTTAACACAACCACATTAGCCATCTCTGAAAGTGCTTCTGATATAGATGCAAGCTGACCATTTTCAATTAATGACGTATCAACAACAGCAACTGATGACATGGTTTCTTTCAATGATTTTTCAGTTTTTTCACCGGTGACAACAATCGTATCCATCGATTTTCGATTACTTTCGTCATCAGCTAATACGGCTGTATTAGTAACAAGTAATAAAGCTGCAATCACAGCTGATAGTGAGTTTAATTTAAATGCAGTGGCCAATTTTCTTTCCCCAAAAAGAGATTATTAGTATTTATGAATGTTTGAGCTAATAGAAAAGCGCGAAAAAATCTAGCACAACGAAAACACTATTGCAATTGAGTTTAGTTATCATTTAGAATTATAAAAAATAACTACAACTAACTACCTATGTTTTTTACTTTATCAACCTTACTGCTTGCATTAGCGGTGGGGATATTTTATTGCACTCGAAAGCAGCAACGCTTATTAATAAAACCTTTGAACAAACGTTTTCGAGGGGTCGCTGTAAGCTTAGTAATCACCGCTATTATTTTGACCTCTCAACAGTTTTCAAACTCCGCAACTGTATTTTTAGTCATTTTTACACTGATGATAATGTTAATGCTGATCCCACTTCTAAGCTTGTTCTATAAAAAGGATAATTCATGACTCGCTCTCAAAAATATCAGCCGACATGGCTAGGTAAGACCTTCGCAGGCGCACTACTAGGATTAGCGCTTGCTTTTATACTTATCGCTTTTTTTGCGTGGTATGGTCCAGGCGGGATTGATGCGCGCGATAAAGTACAGTTCAACATGTGGATGATTCCTCCCTTGTGGTTATCTATTTTTAGTTTCACTTACTTATTTAATTCTGCAAAACAGGCATGGCTACTTTTAGGTGGGTTAACTGTACTGCTTTACACAGGCTTTTTTATGCTAAGAGGTGGGCTATGAAAGTAAGGTCTGATATTTTACGTACCTATCAAGGCGTACATACTTGGACAGGGATCATCGCAGGTTTAGTGCTATTTATTGGCTTTTATGCAGGCAGCTTAACCATGTTCAAGCATGAAATCCAACAATGGGCAGCTCCTCTACAAGCTTCTAAAGTTACGGTTGAGAACTATGATTACCAACCTTTAGTGGATGCTGCAATAGCTGAAAAACCAGCGCAACTGGCAAAAGGATTTAGTCTCGATTTACATACTGAAAATGCGCCTCTTTCTTGGTATGTAAAAGGTGGTCCACGTGGTATGCACCTAGATAATGAGCTACAAACAGCTTATTTAAGCGCAAAGGGACAGCTCACAATAGAACAACAAACAGAGAACAAACTTGCTGATTTAGTGGACTATTTACATCGCACTGCAGGCATTGCAGGCGAAATTGGTCATGATCAGTCAGGGGTTTATGTGTTGGGCATCGCTTCTGTCTTGTACTTTTTGGCGCTTGTCTCTGGCGTAATTATTTTACTGCCTACCTTAGTGAAAACATTTTTTGCGCTTCGTAAAGAAAAAGGCCCAAGCCGCTTTTGGCTCGATAGTCATAATCTAATTGGCATTGCCAGCTTACCTTTTCATTTAGTGATTGCATTTACTGTTGTGGTGTTTGCTTTTCACGATTTTATTTATGGTGGTCTTGCTCAATTTTATGGCGATAAGCCTTTATTTGAACGCACTCCCCCAGCAGCACAAAGCTATCATATTAAAGATTTACCACGTATAAATGAGCAAATTTTAGCTGCTAAAAACTATGCACCAGGCTATACCCCGATTCATGTCCGCTACAGCAACCTAAATTCAGCCACTCCATCAGCTGTATTTATGATGAGTAATGAACAAGCCGTCGTGCGCGGTCCAGAAACTGATTACTTGTTTATGAATCCATATACTTTAGAAGTGATAAACTCTAGCTACCCGCAAGGTGATGAAAGTATTTGGGGCAATATGGTCGCCAGTATATTTTCTTTACACTTTGGCACCTACGGTGGTGAATGGGGACGCTGGGGCTACTTTATGATGGGCCTACTGGGCGCATTTTTATTCTATTCTGGTAACTTACTATGGATTGATAAACGTTTTAAAAAAGACCCGACTAAACGCAGTACTTTATTCATGGCAAAGCTTACGATTGGTGTGTGTTTGGGCTCGATGCTTGCTGTCGTAAGCACCTTGATCACCGCCAAATGGCTGCCCAGCATCGTTGCTAATACTAATTACGGCACATTAATATGTTATTACGCGGTATTTTTTGCATTTGTTGGATTCACCTTTGTAAAAGGCACAAGCAGAGCAACTGCAATGGGCTTATATTTACTTGCAGCCTTATGCGCAACCATGGTTATTTCTAGTTTTGTAAAATTGCTGACAACCCATAATGGCTTTGCTCTGTATTCAAGTTATTTAGTGGATGCTGTCGCTATTATTTTCAGCGTTATTTTCTTTGCACTTGCTAAGCGAAACCAGCGCAAAGCAGAGCCTGACAGGATCATGCCAAGCTTCAATAAACTAAGCCAAGCTTAAGCTAGCACTTAGCTGGGGTAGTAAAGGAATTTACTACCCTGTTCACATTACTAATAACTAAATTCATTTAACGAAAAACATTTCTTAAAACTAAAAACATCAGTAGAATCGCGGCAAATTCTAGCTTAAAAATTTCATAAGGACAGTGATGCCGCGCACTATACCACCGTTTCTAATTGCTGTTATTTGCGTTCTTCTAGCCATGGTTACAATTCAATCAGGCGCTTCTGTTGCTAAGCAATTATTCCCTTTGATTGGCCCTGAGGGCACAACCGCTTTACGCCTTGGTTTTTCTGCCGCCATTTTATGTTTAATTTTTAAACCTTGGCGTGCCTTTCCTCCTGTTGGCCAAAGAATGCCAGTCATTGTTTACGGGCTGAGCTTAGGCGGTATGAATATTCTGTTTTATTACGCCATAGAGCGTATTCCTTTGGGTATTGGTGTCGCGCTGGAGTTTACTGGCCCACTTGCAGTTGCCCTACTTTCATCACGAAAAAAGCGCGACCTTTTCTGGGTTGCCTGTGCGATTGCTGGCATTATTTTGTTACTACCTGATATGAAAGGCGAAGACAGTTTAGATCCTGTAGGTGTTATATTGGCATTAGCTGCCGGTGCTTGTTGGGCGTTTTATATTTTGTTTGGCAAAAAGACCGGTAACCAAGGCTCTGGCGGTATGACTGTAGCAATGGGTATGAGTGTAGCTGCTATTGTGTTAGTACCTTATGGTGCAGCGTCACAAGGTATGGCCTTATTAAGCTGGGAAGTTCTGCCATTAGGTATTTTAGTTGCCGTTATGTCGAGCGCATTGCCCTATACCCTTGAGATGGTAGCACTGAGAAATATGCCAGCCCAAGGCTTTAGTATTATGATGAGTTTAGAACCTGCCATAGCGGCACTCGCCGGATTTATAATCTTAAGTGAATTTTTAAGCATATGGCAATGGCTTGCTATTTTACTTGTGATAACAGCATCAGTGGGCAGTTCAATGTCCTCTAAAGAGTAAATTTTAAGTCTCAAAAAACATGTAAAGTACATTCTATGAGTGTAGCCAAGAGCCACACTCATAGACTTTTAGTTTTTAAAAGCTCAACCCAAGTGATACCCAATAACGTCGACCATCTTCAACATAGCCGTATTCATCTTCAGTGATTTCTTTATCAAATAGATTATAAACACCAAAACCTAACTTAATGCTGCGGCTTAAATCATAGTTACCACCAATATCAGCCAAGGTGTAATCTGGCGCAATTAGGCTGCTTTGTGATGGCCCTGTTGTAGGCTGGCTTTCTTCACCACGGTAATGAACGCGTAACCATGTGCCTAGCTTATCAACCGGACGCCAATTTACTGAGGTTTGGACAATATGCTTAGGTAATTGGTTAAGTGGACTGCCCTTATATTCACCGGTTTTTTGCTCAGAATCTGTGTAAGTGTAATTTGCACTTACATCAAGCTCACTGGTAATGTCGTAAGATACAGATAACTCAAAGCCTTGCGTGACGGCTTCATCCACATTGACATAGGTCGTCGGCATTGAACCAAACTGGTTTGGTCCATCGGTACACTGTGTTAATGGGCATGAAATACGGGTAATTTTGTCATCAAATTCGTTGTAGAATATTGTGCTCGAAAGAGTTAAATCACGATTTGCATCATAATAAATACCCATTTCATAGTTTACTGACTTTTCAGGGTTCAAATCAGGGTTACCGTAAATGTTACCGCCACGGCTCACTTGCCCCCAAGCTGCGGTAGATTGACGAATATTCGGCGCTCTAAAGCCTGTTGAAATCCCCCCTTTAAGTGTTATCGCTTTTGATACAGTGTATACACCATATAATCGAGGACTAAAGTGGCCTGCAAAGTTACCATCATGATCGTAACGAAGCCCTGTTGTTAGCTTGAAACGCTTAGTTGCACTCCATTCATCTTCAGCAAACACCGACCATTGCTCATTCTCCACATGGGTTAAATCACTAATGCGGTTACTGGTGTAATCGTCTAGCTCTTCTTTTAAATACGATGCACCAAATGCAGCGTTATGATTGGTAAAAGGTAAAGTCCAGCTTGTTTGTGCATCCGTATTTTCAACATACATTTCACGAGAAGTATTATCGAATTTATCGTATTTTATGTAACTGCGTGATGAGCCAAAATCATAAAAGCCATTATGACTCAATGAATAGGTCTCTTGCTCATATTCAGTTGTTGATGATTCAGGGCAACCATTGCGCCCACAACTTTCGCCCTCGGCTAAAGGAGCAACCGTTTTACCCAATGTTTCATCGAGCTTTTGTCGTGCGCCGCCTATCTCAAGCATCACTTCGTGACTATCTGATGGGGTTAAAATAAACTTCGCTTTTAAGTTACTTTGCTCTTTGCCACGAAAGCCTGCTTCAAAATCGTCTTCATCACGCTTTGAAAATTGACCCGATAGCTGCATACCTAATAACTCAGGAATTAAACCACCCGCAGTAAAGAAACTGCCTTGATTGATATTACCCGACTCACTTGACTCTTGAATAGTGCTGTCTAAACGCAGTTCGCCATACCATTTTTCTGGTGTTTTGCGAGTAATAATATTGATAACCCCACCAATTGCATCTGAGCCATATAATGACGACATAGGACCGCGGATAACTTCGATACGTTCAATCGCCGAAATAGGTGGAGTCCACGCCCCTTCAACACCTGGGCCATCACTGTTTGGGCGGGTTTCGCGTGAGGTTTGGCGTTGACCATCAATTAAAATTAAGGTGTATTGGTTTGCCATACCACGTAGGCTAATGTCCTTTCGGTCCCCGCCGCCTGTTACAACAACACCTGGCACGTCAGTCATGGCATCTGTTAAGTCACGATAAAAGCGTTTTTCTAGTTGTTCACGATCAATCACACTAATACTCGCAGGCGCTTCTTTAAGCATTTGCTCATAGCCAGATGCTGATACCACGATTACTTCCATATCTTGTTTTTTATCATCTGCATTTGCGTAGCTAGACAATCCAGCTAACACTGCTGCGCTAAGTGGTAAAAGCGTAGAAACTACCCTCGACATAATAATACTCCGTGACATTTGTTTTATAAATGATAATAATTAGCGTTTGCGATATTAATGAGAAGTCCCTATTTCTACAATTTACGATTTCTTAAAACTGAATTAAGAAGGCCTGAACAATGAACTCAAAACTAGTTAAAACATTACGAGTATTTTCTCGAACAGTTGAAACAGGCAATATGAGCAGTGCCGCAACAGAGCTGGCAATGACCACATCTGCGGTAAGCCAACACATCAAACATTTAGAACAAGAGGTTGGGTTAAGTTTATTTAATCGAAGCCCAAGAGAATTGACCCTAACAGAAGCTGGGCATGTGTATTATCAAAGCTGTTTGAAAATGCTCACACTGGCAGAACATGCCAGTAGTCAATTGCAAAATTTGCAAAGAAATCCAAGTGGGGAGCTAAAACTGGTTGCGCCGGTAGGTTTTGGCAGTGGTTTATTGAGTGAGCCGTTAAAACAGCTGATCCATCAATTTGATGATTTAAGCATTCAGCTTGTTTTAACAGATGAACCCGTCGATATGATCAAATCTGGTGCTGATTTGGCCATTGCAATCGGCCCTTTAACAGACTCTAATTTAGTGGCTCGTAAACTCGCAACATGGCCACTTAAATTATGCGCCCATAAAGATCACCCGCTCAGCAAAATTCAGCACGCAACATGGAATGATCTTGAATGCCATGCCAGAGTTTCCCATATCAGCGCCGACAGTAATGCATTCAATGCACTTACCCTTGACAGTAAACCATTACCTAAGGCAAAAATTATCGTCAATAATATGCAAGGTCTTACCAAGCTAGTGTGTGATGGCGTGGGTTATGGTGTACTGCCTGAGCCTGAAGTGAGAAGTTTATTAAAAAGCAAAGAGCTTATAGAAATTGCTCCTGAGTGGTCTTTACCTGACTACACTGTGTACGCAGTTACACCCGCTAGAGATAGCCTTGCAGCGAAAACAAAAACAGCAATCGAGACACTAAAACAATGCTTTAATCTCGTAACCAACGATAAAGAGCTCATTTAATTAGAAAAGTGTATGGTTAGCCCAAAGCTAACCATACACCAACAGCCATCATCAAAGCACCCGCAATACGGTTCAACCACTTAACGTTATCCCCTTTATCTAAAAACACCCGCAAGCTCTGACCACCTGTGGCATAAATAAGCATGCAAATAAACTCACTAAGCATAATAATACTCAGCAATATAGCTAACTGAGGCGCCACGGCGGCATCAACATTAATGAAAGGGGGCAAGAGTGATATCATAAATGCCCACCCCTTAGGATTCGCTATCGCAGTAATAAACCCTTGCGAGAATAATTGGCTTCGCGCTATTTTCTGCTCAGCCTCGTTGCCAAGTTTAAAGCTTGTTTTTGCGCGCCACATATTGATGCCAAGGTAAATAAGATAGGCCCCTCCTAAGTATTTTAAAACAGCAAATAACTCAGGGTAGTTAAGCATTATACTGGCAACTCCAATCACTGCAGCAATAGCAACCACTGCAACACCGAGCACTTCACCTACCATCATCCAAAGAGTACGTCTAACGCCTACACTCATACCGAGTGTCATGGCAAGTGTCATACACATTCCTGGCGTAATAGAAACAAAGAAAAAGGTCGGAATAAAAACCGCGAGTACTGCCAAATCGAGCATAAATGCAATCACATGTTCGTTGCTTAAAAAGAGAAGGCGATTAAATCACATTCATTTCAATAAGCAAACAAACACGCGATCACTGACATCACACTCGCTTGAGGATTATAAAAACATGCCACCCGATGCTTCAATACGCTGTCCAGTGACCCAACGATTTTCATCGCCGAGTAACTGCGCAATCATAGGACCGATATCATCCGCTTGACCAACTCGCCCCATAGCGGTAAATGAACTTACTAATTGCGCAACATCTTCATTATCACGCACAACACCACCCCCAAAGTCAGTTGCAATTGCGCCAGGTGCAACGACATTCACCGCAATATTTCGCCCTGCAAGTTCTTTTGCCATGTATTTGGTCATGACCTCAACAGCCCCTTTCATGGTGGCGTAAGCTGCCTTACCTGGTAAAGCAAACCGTGTCAGCCCTGAAGATAAGTTAATAATGCGCCCGCCACCGCTTATCATCTCATGCAGTGTTTGCGTTAAGAAAAACACTCCTTTTACATGTACATTCATCAAATTATCAAACATGGCTTCGCTGGTATCAGCAAACGCACTGTCACTACCATGACCTGCATTATTGATTAAATAATCAAACCGAGATGTTTGCCATTGTGTTTTTAAAATGTTTTCAAGTGATTGTTTAAATTCAGCAAAACCTAAAATATCGCTAACATCAAGTTGCATAGCGACTGCTTTTGCCCCCAGCGCTGCGACTTCCTCTACGACTTGTTGCGCTTCATCTTTATGGCTTCGATAAGTAAACACACAATCAATATTCTTACGTGCCAAACTTAATACCGTATTTTTACCTAAACCGCGATTACCACCTGTGATCACTGCAATTTTGTTGCTCATCGTTGTTACCTTTTTGCTTTGAAGTAATTTTGAGCAACCAGTATATTTACACTGCAAAACTAGATAAACCATGTAAAATTGAAATAACTGTTCGTAAATAGCAAACAATCATGAATGAACTTAATGCTATGAAAACCTTTGTTCAGGTAGCTGAGCTAAAAAACTTTTCAGCTGCAGCACTTGCACTGAGCATGCCTAAGTCGTCTGTCTCGCAGTTAGTTAAACAACTCGAAGATACGCTAGGTGCTCGGCTCCTAAACCGCACAACAAGGCGGGTTACACTCACCAACGAAGGCACTGTTTTTTATCAGCGATGTAAAGATATGCTTGCTGATATAGACGAACTACAAACTCTATTTCATAAAAATGACGAAGCGTTATCAGGGCGTCTTAGAGTAGATATGCCACAACCAATTAGTCGGCGTTTAGTACTGCCGAATCTAGAGCATTTTTTATCTGCACACCCACAATTAGAGATTGAACTGAGTAGTTCAGACAGGCGTGTGAACTTAATTGAAGAAGGGTTTGATTGTGTAGTGCGAGTCGGTAATTTAGAAGACTCATCGCTGATCGCTAAAAGAATTGGCCACTGCCCGATGATCAACTGTGTAAGCCCAAGTTATATTAAACAGTATGGCAACATCACTAAACTGGCTGATTTAGACGAGCACTACATTGTTCGCTATAGCCAAACACTCGGTCAACTTGACCCAGGCTTTGAATACCAAGATACACAAGGCGATTGGCAAATTCTAGCCATGAAATCGCAGCTCACAGTTAACAATACGGATGCCTATAGAGCAGCGTGTTTAGCAGGGCTTGGCCTTATTCAAGTGCCACGCCATGGAGTTATCGATGAGCTTAGCCGAGGTGAGCTCGTGCAAGTCTTACCTGACTATAACTTGCCGCCCATGCCAATTAATATCGTCTACCCAAATCGACGTCATTTACCAAGGCGTACTCGGGTGTTTATTGATTGGTTAAGCGAGCAATTACAACCTGTTATCGAGCAAAAATGATAAGCGTTCATCAGCTTTAGATAGCGCTAACTCAATGATTTCAGGTTTAACTACATTTTCGATTACAAAAGGATCTTCAGCGACAATTTCTTCGATCTCCTGCTTGGAAACATCGACTGCAATAAGGCCGCCGCCTGCGTTAGGCTGTAAGCTTCCAGATAACACAAAGATGCCTTTATCGAACCCCGACTGGAGCCATTTTTTATGGCTCTCCATGAAATCTTTAGCTTGAGATTTATTATCTGAGAACGTTAGTTGAATTATAAACATTACTCATGATACTTACGAATTACCGCAACTTTATCATCTTCTAGTTCAAGCACTTCCATCATTGTTTGAGAATATTCAATCGGCTGTTTACTTTGTGGATGTACACCTTTTGCATAATTTTTGTATCGAATCGCAATGGCTGATTTGTTAAAAACAAATACGTCTAATAACGTCGCTTCATATTCGGTATGTGCTCCCAAGTAAAAAGTCATCCCCTTTCTCATCGACTCTTTGCCATCAGGTAATCTAGAATCATCAACAACATAAGGTAAATGGGAATGCCCAATATCGTCTGTTAGTAAAGACAGGTATTTTTCTAACTCAACACTAGATGCATTAGGAGACTGAGTAGCTGTCATAAGCTTGAAATATGTTTGTGCGAATTTTTCCAAATCTAACTCTTTAGAAGCTAAAGAAAAAGAAGAGGTTAATAATAAGGTAAGCAATAAAATATTTTTCATTAAAACTCCATTTTCTAAATAAACTTAATATCAAGCCAATGGGCTTTTTCCATATTTAGCTCAATTTAATCTTAATACCTTTAACAACTAATTATTAATAACAGAAAATCTTACCTCTATCTACAGCAAATAAATGGCAAATTGATATTTGGCTAATGTAGTAACAAAAACAACTCATTAAATCGATTTCTTTACTTTGAAAGAAACTTTACAACCATAAATACAAAAATCCCCGCTTCGAGGGCGGGGATTTTTAATATAAACATTTAACTAATTACTGAGTGACACTTTCAGCGGCAGCTGGCTCTGCAGGCTCTTCTTCACTTAGTAAGTATTTATCAAGCCATTGCTCTTGCTCCCAAAGCACATGCAATAGGCTCTTACGAGCGCGATAGCCATGAGCCTCATACGGCAGCATCACTAAGCGGGCTTCTTTACCAAGGCCTTTTAATGCCGCGTACATACGCTCGCTTTGCATCGGGAATGTACCTGAATTTGGATCTTCTTGACCGTGGATCATTAACATTGGCTCATTGATTTTCTCAGCATGGAAAAACGGTGACATAGCCGCATACACATCTTGGGCTTGCCAAAAATCACGCTCCTCACCTTGGAAACCAAATGGCGTTAAGGTGCGGTTATAAGCGCCACTGCGAGCAATACCTGTCTTGAATAAATCACTATGAGCTAATAAGTTTGCCACCATAAAGGCACCATATGAGTGACCAGCTATAGCAATGTTATCTTTATCTGCGATGCCCCTTTCAACTAACACATCAACCGCAGCTTTAGCACTTGCCACCAGCTGTTTACGAAATAAATCATTCGGCTCTTTGCCATCAACACCCACAATTGGCATTTTCGGGTCGTCAAATACCGCAATCCCTTTTGCAAGATAAGGCATTGGCCCCCAATAACCAATATAGGTAAATTGATAAGGAGACTCACGTACCTGTGAAGCAACCGCTTTATCTTTATATTCAAGTGGGTAAGCCCACATTAACACAGGTAATGTGCCTTGGGTTTTATCATAGTCTGGTGGCAGGTATAAGGTACCACTTAGCTCAACACCATCATCACGCTGATAACGAATAAGCTCTTTTGTGACCCCTTTAAACTCAGGGTAAGGATGCTCAAACGTCGTTAGTTGTGTCAGTGTATCGTCGTCTAAATCACGGATAAAAAAGTTAGGTTGCTCGGTTTTAGATTCTCTAATGGTAATGAGTCGTTCACCTTCATCATCCAGCATCGCACGAATACGTTCATAATAAGGTGCAGCCGATTGCCAAATACGCGTTTTTGAGTTTGTTTTTACATCATAACGATCTAAGAATGGGATATTCCCCTGTTCAGATGCCCCATTACCACGTAGGAAAACATAACGCCCGCCAACGACTTTTATAACACTTACACCGAGATCGTTTCGCTCATAAATGGGTTTACCTGGATCCTTATAAGCATCGTTATAGCTGCGCTCTGAAAATAACACGCGATTTTGATCAGCATTGCGCGGCTGAATAACGTATGTGCGTAACTGCCTATCACTAAAGCGCCATTCAGATAACAGTGCAACATTATTATTGCCCCACTCTATTGAATCAAAGCGACGTTCGACTTTAGCAAATAATTTTGGGTCACGTTTAAACGGTGCACGCAAGCTATAAAGATAGTCATGATGAGGCACGTCTGTTTTCATATCGCCGCCATCTTGCGCCTGTGCCCAAATAACTTCTGCACCTTGATCTGCACGCCATTGAAACTCACGAGGACCAGTACGAACACTGTCATAACCTTGTGGGATGTTGTCTGCTAGCGGCTGCTTAGCGAGCTCAGCTAACGTATACCCTCGCATACCCCATATTTGCCATGTGGCTGCAAACCGGCTGTAAGGAACTTGATATGAGAATGGCTCATCAATCATGCCTACTAAAATATTGGTTGAATCAGGTGAGACTGAAAATGATTTAATTAAGCCTGGTTGGCCAATCGGCTGTGCCTGACCACTAAGCGGAATATAGGTAAGTTGGCTTTGTCCATAAAACTTAAATTGCGCCTCATCAAATGGGCTACTAAGTAAATTTTGATACGTACGCGCAGGGGCTTTTTCACCGCTACTTTGTTGAATAACGGGCACTGCCCCCGTTGTGTCATTCGAAAGGCGTGCTTTGCCTAAATTAACGGCTGCATTAGCAACCAACGCGCTGCTATCTGGTAGCCAACTATAGGGCGAACGAGTAAGCACTGAGTTTAAAGCGGTGTCACTTAACTGCCTTGCTTGTTTAGTACTGACATTATAAACCCATAAGTTTGCAGCAGACGCTTGTTCTACAACGAACGCTAAATACTGGCTATCGCTAGACCAACTTGGCGCGCGAATAATGCCTTGAGGTAACCCCGTTACCTCTATTTCGGTGCCTGTTTCAACATGCTTTAGAACGATATTTGTAAATTTTGTTCGCTCTCGAGAACGTGAGAAATTAGCAGGGTTAAGTTTTATACCCGCTAACTTAAGCTCTTCTTTTGACAGGTCTTGTAATGTTTCAATGCGTTTTCTATCGAATAACGCCAACCACTGACCATCATTTGATAGGTAGCTACTGGGCGCTAACTTGGCATCAACAACAGCCGCAAGAGCTGGTGACGGAGTTTGGTATCCTTCGTTGGCGAAACTGGAGGCACTAACGGATACGCCAATAACTAGCGCAAAAAGCAATTTAAATGCTTTCATATCGGTTCCTTTTTCGTTTTTATTCTCGATAATCTAGACAGTTTAGGGCAATTCATAAAGAGTTTCGACTCTTTTAGCTGCCAATCAGTGACTTAAACCTGAAAATTACGCTAAAATAAGCGTACTCTTTTCACTACTTATCGCTAAATATAATGATTAAAAAAACAGGCAAAGTCACGATTTGGGATGTTGCTAAAGAAGCTCAAGTATCCAAATCTACCGTGTCTTTAGTCCTAACAAACAGTGATAAGGTCAGTAAAAAAAGTAAGGATAAAGTACTTAGCGCAATTGAAAAGCTGGGGTATGTATACAATCGTGATGCAGCGGCACTGAGAAGTAAACGCTCAAACTTGGTTGCCCTTGTCATTAATGACTTAACTAACCCCTATTCTGCGCAACTGGCAGTAGGCCTTGAAAAGCATATTTTAGCTTTAGGTATGTTACCTATGTTGGTAAACATTGCTGAGGATGTTGAAAGGCAAAAACAAGTTGTAAAAACATTAAAAGAATATAATGTCGCTGCTTTTATCATGTGTCCGGCTCCTGGCACTGAGCAAAGCTGGCAAGATGATCTAATAGAAAGCGGGTTTCCTGTTATTAATATTATGCGTGAGATCCCATTTTCTGCAGCCCCTTGTATTCTGCCGGATAATAAAAAAGGCACGCATGTAGCCACCTCCCATATTCTGTCACAGGGTATTGAAGACATTGCTTTTTTAGGTGGCACTAGTGAAATATCTGATTACCATGAACGATTAAGCGGCTTTTTATCAGCTTTAAAACAATTTAACATTCATGATGAAAAATGCGTCATTGAAGCCCCCACCAATCGCCAAGGTGGACGCGAAGCGTTCGATAAATTGATTACGCAAGCACCGAGTACGCAAGCAATTATTTGTTTTAATGACGTGATCGCATACGGCGTTATTGAAGCTATGCGCCAACATGGCCTTGAGCCTGGAAAAGACATCAAGGTCGTTGGCTTTGACGATCTTGAAGACTCACGCTTGATGCTGCCTTCTTTATCAACCATTGCTATCAATGCCGATGAAATAGGCAAAAGAACCTGCCAAGTACTCAACGAATTGCTCAATCAGTCGACTCCCCCTGTTCGAACCTTGGTGGACGTCAACCTACAAATAAGAGACTCAAGTAAATGAAAAAAGTGTTAGTGATCGGCTATGTGTGGCCTGAGCCAAATTCCTCAGCAGCCGGCACACATATGATGTCATTATTGCGGGCTTTTCGCAGCGAAGGTTGGCAGGTTGAATTTGCAAGCCCTGCACAAAAAACAGAACACATGGTCGACCTCAGTGATGATGGCATTAGTACACAGGTTATTGCACTAAATTGCTCAAGTTTTGATGACTATGTGCAATCTTATAATCCCGATATTGTTATGTTTGACCGTTTTATGATGGAAGAACAATTTGGCTGGCGTATTGATAAATACTGCCCTAACGCTCTGAAAATTCTCGACACTGAAGACCTTCAATGTTTAAGAAACGCCCGCCACGAAGCACATAAAGCAGGGCGCGAATTTACCACAGCAGATTTACACAGCGATATTGCAAAACGTGAGATTGCCGCCATCTTGCGCTCTGACATTAGTTTGATCATTTCACACTTTGAAATCCAGTTACTGAATGACGTATTCAACGTCGATGCAGCCTTGCTTCACCACCTCCCCTTTTTAGTTGATTTAACAACATTGCCCCTGGCCACTAAATCATTCAGTGAGCGCAAACATTTTATGACGATAGGTAATTTTCGTCATGCGCCAAATTGGGATGCTGTTTTGTACTTACAACAGATTTGGCCGCTTATTCGAAAACAATTGCCTGATGCCGAATTACATATTTACGGCTCTTATCCACCACCCAAAGCAACGGCACTTAATAATCCAAAAACAGGCTTTTTAATTAAAGGCTGGGCTGAAGATGCCTATAAAGTAATGGAAGAGGCTAAAGTGTGCTTATCGCCACTACGTTTTGGGGCTGGGATCAAAGGTAAATTACTTGAAGCGATGATTATGCAAACACCGAGTGTCACCACCCCAATTGGCAGTGAAGGTATGCACAAAGATGAACCTTGGCCGGGTGCCCTATGCGAAAGTACCGAGCAGTTTGCCGACGCAGCGGTTGCACTTTACAAAAGCGAAGCGCAATTTACTCAAGCCCAACAACATGGGCAACAGTTACTGCAAAAATATTATGATAAATCAAAGCTTCAAACCCAACTAATCGCTAAAATAAAGGCCGTGAGTGAATCTCTTATTAGCCATAGGCAAGCAAATTTCACGGGGCAAATGCTGAAACATCACACTATGCGTTCAACACAATATATGGCGCAATGGATTGAGGCAAAAAATAAGTAAATTCCTCTTAAATATTACTAGACATAGCGGCGTTTGCCGCTAAAATCGCGCTGGAAAATTTAACCGATATTGTCTTTAGCAATGACTATATCTTATTGAAATTTGGTCTATCCTTAACTGAACAATTTAACCTTTGGTTCAAAACACCTTTGAAAAACGCAACGTTTACTGAAAAACGAAAATTTATCGTTAAGCTGGGTAAAATGCTCCATAAATATGGCACACCTGCTTACCGACTTGAAGCGCACCTAATGGAAGTTGCTACATACCTTGGGCTCAAGTCTTCCTTTGTTATGTCGCCCACATCCGTTACTTTTGTGATCTGGACAGACGGCCACGAAGAAGAATACACCCATGTTGCACGTGTAGATCCTGGCGATCACGATTTAGGCTCGCTGGCTGATACCGATGACTTAGTAAACAAAATGCTCAATGGCGAGTTAACGTTACAAGAGGTTGATAAACAGCTCGACATTATTTACACCATGCCTAATCCGTACAACAAATTTACCACAGGTGTCGCGTTTGCAACCTCTGGTGGTGCATTTGCAATGTTAATGGGCACCAGCTGGAATGACGTATTTTGGTCAGCATTACTCACGCTCGTTGTTTATTTATTTGTACTTTGGTCAACACGTTCTAAACGTGTCGCTCATATGCTCGAACCATTAGTCGCAATCGTTTCAGCAATTTTAGCCTGTGCAATTAGTGTCTATCTTGATGCCGAAATAAACATACGCTTAGTGGTGCTTTCTGCCATTATTGTGTTTATACCTGGGCTTGCCCTTGCCCTTGGGCTCGCTGAACTTGCTGCAAGACACTTAGTATCTGGTACAGCAAGGGTGATGGACTCCTTTATGCTGTTATTTAAGCTTTATTTTGGTGCTTTTATAGGGATTGGAATTGGCTTTGCCCTCTTTGGACAAACAGACTTTATACAACCTGAGCCATTACCCAAGTGGACAGCATGGCTGGCTATTTTTATGCTGTGTAGCAGCCTAATTGTCATTTTTAGAACCAAGATTAAACATGCCGTTTGGTCTATTGCCTCTGGCTTTATTGCTTATGGAACCAGTATTGGCTCGGCAATGTATCTAGATTACACATTAGGTACTTTTGTTGGTGCACTTGCTGTGGGTGTGTTTAGTAATTTATTTAACCGTGTAGCAAATGCGCCTGCTTCTATTGTTGCTATGCAAGGCTTAATTGTATTGGTTCCGGGCAGTAAAACTTATATTGGTCTTAACTCATTAATTGAGGGTCAAGATTTTGTATATGCTGATCACATTGGTCAACAAACCTTTTTGATCTTCATGTCGCTCGTGGCAGGCCTTATATTCGCAAACGTTGCACTGCCACCGAAAAAGAGCTTGTAACACTATTAAGCCCTAGGTTTCCTGGGGCTTTTTGCCAAAAATAACTCACCAATATCAATACGAATAAAGATTAAAAACCCTTTCCCCTATCGAGTGCCTCTTTACATTAGTCCATATAACTAGTTTACAAAAGCAGCATTCAATGAAAGTATAAATAAAGTACACATCGTCTTTAAACATATAGTTATTTGCTTTATTTGCCATGTAACAAGGAGGTTTCATGTTCCCACTCGAGGTTTTTGTAACTTATACACTTGCTTGCTTATTGCTCGTTATCTCTCCTGGGCCAGATAATTTACTCGCGATTGGACGAGGATTAAGTCAAGGTCGAATGGCGGCGGTTATGTCGGGAGTGTCTTCTGGTGCGGGTATTTTATTTCATGTTATTGCCGCTACTTTTGGCCTGACGCTGTTAATTCAAACCTCTGAAGTCGCATTTTATGTCGTAAAACTAGTTGGTGCCGCTTACCTAATTTGGTTAGGTGTAAAAGTGCTACGTACGAAAAACCTCTTTTCATTAGAGCCTGCTAAGAAACAATCTCTAACAACTATCTTTTCTACCGGCTTTCTCTCAGCTGCATTAAACCCCAAACCAGGGATCTTTGTTCTGGCATTTGTACCCCAGTTTGTGAACCCTAACTTGGGTTCAGTAACAATTCAAATGATTGGTTACGGGGTTTGGTTTGCGATATTAACAGCAATTGGCTTTAGCCTAATGGGTGTTTTTTCATCGCAACTCTTTAAATGGTTGAAAGATAAGCCCAAGCTAGTCTCAGGGCTAAATATTGGAGCTGGGGTCACGTTTGTTTCTTCAGGGCTGGCTGTCGCATTTATGAAACAGCGATAAATTGCTAGTAGGAGGTAAAATGAAGTATTCAGAAGATAGCAGAAGGTATTTTCTTTATCGAGTACACAGTAAATTCGCGCATACATTTTTTGTAAAACAAACATAGAATTATTAATTTAGCATCATCTTATTATTGGTATTAACTAGCTGTTTTTGCACTTAATGAACGTCAAAATTAGTTCTTGCCGCATAAAAGTAGTGGACGAAGATAAAACAACTAACACTATCTCCACTCTGTCTTTTCATCAGCAAAGGAATTTCAATGAAAACGTTTTTATTAATCATAACCACATTACTTTACTCTCTCCCCTCATTAGCGAATAAAGCGTTAGCTCCCACATTCATCAACGTATTTAATGAAGGCTCGCGCCTTGAGGTCATTGATTATGTTTCTAATAATATGTCTGAAAATGTAATAGAAAGGTTTGGTATTGATGCGCATGTAGGCGTCTTTCTAAACTCCCAAAATACCTATGGCAAGCTCCAGCTAGTAAACATTTTACCACCCGAAGGTAGCAATGAAATAGTCGAAGTTATATCCAGCAAGAATAAGCTAAAATATAACCTAATCATCAATAAAGAAGAGAACCCTCCTCATAAATTTAATTATTTCACATTACAAGACCCTGAATCGCAGGAAATACCTAAACAGCCGATTTCTGAGCAAGAACTAAAAAAAGCACTGTCGAGCTTTATAAATAACCTAGCTGCTAAAGATGCTTTTTCAGGCTCTGTCTTAGTCGCTAAAGGCCGTAACATCATTTATCAAGACGCTGTCGGCTATGCGAATCGAACATGGAATGAAAAAAATGAAATAGATACACGATTTGCCTTAGGCTCAATCAACAAAATGTTCACTGCAATTGCAGCGTTACAGCTAATTGAGCAAGGGAAATTAAAATTTGAAGATAAGCTAATCCAGTATGTTGATAAGAGCTGGCTACCCAAAGAGCACGCTGATTTGATCACTATCAGGCAGCTCATGACACATACATCAGGATTAGGAAACTTTTTTAACGACGAATTTAATCAAAGTAATAAAGAAATATACAGAGACCTAGCTGCATACAAGCCACTCATATCAAAGAGCGAACTGCTATTCAAGCCAGGTACACGAAACCGCTATAGTAACTCAGGAATGTTAATGCTTGGCTTAGTTATCGAAAAAGTCTCTGGCGAAAGCTATTACGAATATGTTCAAAAAAATATTTACAATAAAGCAAATATGCCTAATTCAGGAAGTTTCGAGCTTGATTCGGTAACAAATAACTTAGCGTCTGGTTATTTAAAAAGATCGTATAGCGACCACTGGGTAGACAGCCGTTACACCAGAGCGGTTAAAGGCAGCCCCGCAGGTGGCGGTTTTTCTACTCTCGAAGATTTACATAACTTTTCTCTGGCTCTAACCGAATTTAAATTACTCAGTAAAGCTTTTACCGAAGACGCTTACTCTGAGAAGACACAATATAACTCTGCTTTTTGGTACGGCTATGGTTTTTCTGTAAGTGGCGAGCCTAACAATCGTAAAGTAGGACACGGCGGTGCCTATTTAGGGGTTGATGCGCGTTTAGATATTCATCTTGATAGTGGATTCATTGTCGTCATACTAGCAAACCAATCAGATGTGGTAGCCCCAGTGAGAAGAAAAATTGACGAGTTAATCAACAATTATAATCTATAAGCCCAAACGAAATGTTTAGCTGAAACGACTAAAGGAAGACTTGGATATTGCAAAACTAGAAGCTATCTTAATTTTTATTCTCGATTAGCTGCTTACACAGTAAAAGTAAATCGAACACTTCGCTAATCACGATAGTTCATCTACATTTGAGATAGAAAAAACAATTTTAGTAATATCCATACTGCTGCAAGCTTGCAATTAGATTGTATTAATAAGATTACTGAACATTACACTGAGCCCAAGGAAGTTAAGTTTGTTGTAAAACATTTTCATCATCTAGCAAACTTGGAAACAACGCTTAACAAGTTAAGCAGTAATAATTTAGTAAGCTGAAGAATTCAGAGAGGTAAAATAATGAGTAAAGCAGAACTTCCTGTAGCCTGGATTGAGAATGAGCCCCCTATTCAGCCAGGATTATATTTTGTAGCTGTTCGGTATGAAACTGGGTTTGGTTCTTATGATTATATGGATTGGGATGGCGAGAAATGGGAAAAAGATAAATCTATAAAGGTTGTTGGTTGGGTGGCTTTGTGTGACTTTTTAAAATTAATTGATGCTGGTTGGCCTTTAAGTGATGATCAAGATTCAGCATTAAAAGACTCGCTTAAAAAATATAAAGCTAACGACGATAAAGGTTTTGTCGAATTTAAATAAGCTTTACTCATATTATCAAAATAATACCAAATGCTTGGCTAAGTGTTCATTTTTCGCCAAATATAGCCAAGCACTTTCTGCAAATTTAGTGGATATTAAGTTGAGGGGATTAAAATTCTGTATCAGCTTAAACTGCTAAATATCTAGCACAGCATCTAACCTACCTTCGAAGTGGATGGCTAATTGAAAAATATAAGATTCCAGCTATGGATTGGCATTGTCCATTCCTTTGAAGCGTTCAATATGTCCACATACATAATTTCATCAAACTATTTTCATTGGGAAATGCGCCCTTTGTTTCAGTGAGCTTTCTAAATTGGCGGTGCACAGCTTCATAAAACCCATCACTTTTAAAAATACTCCTCCCTGCGTTATGATGTACCGAGCGCATTATTACCTCTTAATCTCATGATAGAAAAAACATTTAATCAGTTACTCGCCGCTTCCATTTCGGCAATTAATTCAGTCACGTTTACGCCTAAGTTAGTGGCTTTTATCAATCATATTGTAAATTTTGATTGTGCTGTTATAACGGGTTTAAGAGGTAATAAACATCCAATTTATTTGTATGACTCAATTAAAGAGTCACGTGAGCTACTTTTTGAGCGCTACTTAACGGCATCGTTTCGTGATGATCCCTTTTATCAGATGATTTTAAGCAACAAAAAACAAGGGGTTCATTCTTTAAAGGATATCATGAACAATAAAGCTAAAACCTCCTCAACCGATTACTCACATTTTTACTTACAAACAGGTTGGCAAGATGAGCTTTGCCTCGTTATTGAGATAGAGCCTGAGCGCTGGGTCATTATTTACTTAGGTAAAACCAAAAAAGACCATGTATTTACTCGTGAAGATATAAACACATTAAAGTCATACTTTTGTCTAATTCAGTCACTATGTCAGCAACATTGGCTACAAGCAGAATTTCTTCTTGCTGAATCTTTATTGCAACCTGCGATTCATACTGAGAAAAAACGCGAATTAATTAAGCATGCCCTATTCACTTTTGGTCAGCACTTACTTACAAAACGTGAAAAACAAATCGTAACCTTAATTATTCAAGGCCTTGATAGCCAAGAAATAGCAACCCAGCTTGGTGTATCTGAAGGCACGGTTAAAAACCACCGAAAACGCATCTATGCAAAATTACATGTGGCTTCATTAAGTGAACTCTTCCAGCTTTTCTTAAACCACCTAATTACGCGATAAACCTAAAACTGTCCCTTTTGAGACATACAAATCGCTGTTCTCTATCCGTACTCTGTCAACCTGATAGTAAAAATTAAGACAAGACAGATGACACTTATTCAACAATTAAATGATCGCGGGCTAATTGCTCAAGCTAGTAACATTGAACAGATGCAGCAGCAACTCGATGATGCACCTCAAACTGTGTACTGTGGTTTCGACCCAACTGCGGGAAGCCTTCATATTGGTCATTTAGTACCACTTATTATGCTTAAGCGCTTTCAAGACGCGGGTCATCAAGCAATTGCGCTTATAGGTGGCGCTACAGGTATGATTGGCGATCCTAGCTTTAAAGCTAATGAGCGCAACTTAAATAGCGAGCAGATAGTCACAGATTGGGTTAAGGCATTAACAAGCCAAATTCAAAATTTATTATTGCCTCATTTAGATAAACCCTTACTAACGGTTAACAATGCTGACTGGATAAAGGAAATAGATGTCATCACTTTTTTCCGTGATGTAGGCAAGCACTTTTCTGTCAATAATATGATCAACCGAGAGTCAGTAAAACAACGTCTGCACCGCGCTCAGCAAGGTATTTCGTTTACTGAGTTTAGTTATTCTTTGCTACAGGCTTACGACTACGCACAGCTAAATCGTCAGTATGGTTGTAGTATACAAATTGGTGGTAACGATCAATGGGGTAATATTGTCAGTGGTATTGATCTTACTCGCAGGCAAAATAGCGCTCAAGTCTTTGGCTTAACCTTGCCGTTAATTACAAAATCAGATGGCACTAAATTTGGAAAAACAGAAGGAGGCGCTATTTGGCTTGATGCAACAAAAACGTCTCCTTATGCTTTTTACCAATTTTGGTTATCAACAAGCGACGCTGATGTTTACACGCTTTTGCGCTATTACACCTTTTTAAGCTGTGAAGACATTAATGCAATTGAACAACGAGACAAAGCAAGTACAGCTAAACCTGAAGCACAGCTGATACTCGCAGCAGAAATGACACGCTTTGTTCATGGTGAAAAAGAACTTAAAAGCGCACAGCGCATAACACACGCTTTATTTACAGGTCATGTTCAGCAGTTGAGTTTAAGTGAGCTAAAACAATTAGAACTCGATGGTATGCCTTGCATAGCAAGTGCAACGCAAAACATGCTAGCGTTATTAGTAGAGACTGGGTTAGCTAAATCAAAGCGTATTGCGCGGGAACTAATAGACAGTAACGCCATTAGTGTCAATGGCGATAAAGTAACCTCAGATAATCAAGAGCTTGATTTTGGGTTATTTGACCAGTATTGGCTAATCCAACGTGGTAAAAAGCACTTTTGCTTAATTAAGCGACAAGGTGCCTAGTAGCCTTCACTAAAATGCGGATAAACGTGCCTAAAGCACGTTTGTTCGCATCGCCACATTCACAAAGAACTGTTAATAATTGCGAGTTCAAATAGCGAATATTTGCACACTTTTACATCTATAAGTTATGAATCATGCGCTAATTTTCATCTCAAAGTTAATAAGTAAACTTAACTTATTAAAGAAACGAAAATTTTTAACAATTAAAAATATAGTAAATTCAATTAAATAAATCATAAAAAGCCATTTAATTTAATCTATTTTTAACATTTCACAACTTTTCATTCAAATTCAAGACTCCCCTGCATTTAAAAGCGTTTAATAGCCTCTCAAACTTAAAATGACAGCGCTGCCTAAAATCAGAGCAAGAAAAATAAGCAACATTAAGTTGCGTTAGTTTGACAACAATTCAGTGCTATGTGCATCCACACAAGTACAAACACAAATGATAAGACAACAGTTCGAATTCAAGGGGATCGACAATGTTAAGCTTGAACAAAAATAAATTAAGTTTAGCTATCAGCTTGTCATTGGTAAGTGCGGGTATCAGTTTACCTGTATTTGCTAATGAGGCAGATAAAGCTACCACCGATGAAGTAGAAGTTATTCAAGTCCGCGGTATTCGCGGCAGCGTTGTAAAGTCACTCAATACTAAACGCTATGCAAACTCAATTGTAGATGCCGTTACATCAGAAGATATTGGTAAGTTTCCTGATCAAAATGTTGCCGAATCGCTACAACGTATAACGGGCGTATCAATGAGCCGCGCGTTTGGTGAGGGCGAACGTATTAGTATTCGTGGTACCTCAGAAAACCAAAACCGTACTTTATTAAATGGCCAAGCAGTTGGCTCTGCAGATTGGTGGGTCGATTCATCAGCAAGCAGGGGCTTCAACTATACGATGCTTCCTTCTGAAATAGTATCAGGCCTTGAAGTCTATAAATCACCTGAAGCCGACATTGATGAAGGTTCGATCGGTGGTACGGTAATTGTTAGAACACGCAAACCTCTCGATCTTGAAGCAAATAAAATAGCAGGCTCAGTGCTGATGCAGCACAGCGAGGTTTCTGGCGAAACAGACCCACAACTTGCAGGTCTTTACAGCTGGAAAAATGACAACGAAACGTTTGGTGCACTCGTCTCTGTTTTCAAACAAAAACGTAATCTTCGTCGCGATGGTATTGAAGCATGGAGCTGGACGCACCGAGATGTCACTCTAGAAGATGGCTCTGTTATTGAAGATGTGTACACACCCGGTGGTGGTGGTTCAGCCATGTTCACCCAAGAAAGAATCAGAACAGGCTTCAATTTAACACTTCAATACCGCCCAACAGACGATATTGATATTACCTTTAATGCACTTGATTCAACAATGAAAGCCAATAATGCCAACCAAAACTTCCTTTGGTTACCTGGCTATGGTGGTTCACAATACACGTCTTTAGATGTTGTTGAGCATGACAAGGTAGGTCGCTTCGCCCAAGCTGGTACCTTTGGTTTATCTGAAACAGGGAATAATGTTCTTGATGAAACAAAAGTTCGTAATTCAGAACTTAAAACCAATTCATACGATATTAAACTGGTTCATGAAGGCGAAACGTGGAAATCATCTTACCACATTGGTGTAACAGAAGGTTCGGGAGGAACTCAAACAGACCGAAGCGTTGGCTGGGAAGGTAACACGGTACATAGCTACAACGCGGCAAACACTGAAAATATTGAAACAAGTTACGCCAACGATCCTGCCGATGGTAGTTTATGGAATTTAGGCTTTTTACGTTACGACTCAAATGATGCACTCGATAAAGAATACTATGCGCAAACAGATTTTGAGCGTGCAATTGATGTCGCAGTATTCAGTAAAATTAAGTTCGGTGTTAAATACCGAGATCACAAGCGTGAAAATGTTCGCTTGCAGTCACAGACTCGCACAGATCTAAACTGGAGCCTAGCCGACTATTCGAACCCTGCACCAAGCGACTTCTTATCGGATATTGGATCAAGCGGTACATTGCGTGATTATGCCATGACGGATCTTGGAAAAGTACGTCGTGATGGTGATGCCCTTGATTGGCAATATAACCTACTGTTCGATAGTAACTTTGCAATCGAAGAAAACATCTTCGCAGGCTATGTAAAAGCTGATATTGATGTGGAAGGTATGCGTGGTAACGTGGGTGTGCGTTTAGTTGAAACCAAACAAACCACAGGTGCCTATGTAGGACCTGCTGATGCTAAAGCGTGGCAAGAAGAAGAAACCAGTTACTTTGATATTCTTCCAAGCTTAAATTTAGCAATTGACTTAAATGACGACATGTTACTTCGTATTGGTGCTGCACGTGTTATGACGCGTCCAGACTACGCCGCAATGACGAATGCCACAACCTATAACACAGAAACTCGTGTAGGTACGGGTGGTAACTCAAATATCGACCCATACCGTGCAACACAATTTGATGTTGGCTACGAGTGGTATTTCGCTGATGCAGGCATTTTTTCAGCCGCTCTGTTCTATAAAGACTTACAGTCTACTTTAGGCAATAACACCCAAACCGAAATATTTAACGGTGTGGAAATTGAAATAAGCCGTCCGATTAATGGTCCGTCAGGCACATTAAAAGGAATAGAGCTTGGTTTCCAAACAGAAATAACAGAAGGGGTTGGGGTCGCGGCTAACTACACATTTGTTGATGGAGAGTCAAAAGACTTAGAAGGCAACGATGTGCTTATTCCTGGTATTTCTGAGCATACGTATAACATCAGCACTTACTACGAAACTGAACGTTTTGGCGGTCGAATTTCTTATAACTTCCGTACTGGTTACGACACAGGTCGTGCATGGCCTGGTTATCAAGATGATTACGGCCAAGTTGATGCCACTTTTAACTTTAATATCACTGAAAACATCACCGCTGTTTTCGAAGCAACTAACCTAACAGATGAGCATACCTTCAGCTATCAAGAGGAAGGCGTTAAGCAAGCACTTACAGGCGTATATGCTGACGGGCGTCGCTTTTCTGCTGGGGTACGTTTCAATTTCTAGTCGACACACTTGCTAACACAGGTATCCGACTATCGCCATGGATGGTGAGCCTCAATGCCCTGAGGTCTTTGAGCGGTGGACTTTGTTCACCGCTTTTTTTATTGATTAAATAGCATGTGTTGTTCTAGCAATCATGGCTAAAACAAGTACAATCAATGACTAAAGAGCTTTTAAAATCTTAAAATAAATTACCAGTGTCGCTCATAACCACTCACCCAAAAGATGCAAAACGTGCAACTCGAACCATGCAACTATTTGCATGGCTGGTCACTTATGCTCTTTTATCTTGTAGTGTAAAAGCCGATCTTCTCGATGCCACCTTAGCTTATCATCAAGGCGATTATAACAAAGCTCAGCAACAGTTTTACGAGCTTGCTCAGTTAGGTAATGTAGATGCGATATATAATATTGGTGTTATGTATTTGCATGGTCAAGGCCGTGAGAAAAACCCTGCCAAAGCTTATGCGTGGTTTAATTTAGCCGCTGATTTTGGCCTAGAAGAAGCACGCGATACTGCAAGGCTTATCGCCAAACAAAGTGAACAACAACACCAAGCACTTGAAGATGCATACGCAGCCTTGTTAACGAATATTAGTTATGAAAAGTATGATCAAGAACTGCGCCCAGAACTAACCGCAGAGCCTGTGCATGAACAAAGTGTGTATCGTAGCTATACCGTTGAACCAACCTACCCCGAACACGCCTACAACAATGGTTTAGAGGGTTGGGTTTGGTTAGAGTTTGATATTGATAAAAACGGCGCTGTTGGCGATATTACACTCGTAGACTCTTACCCCAAAAATACGTTTGACAAGCCTCTCATAAATGCTGTCAAACGTTGGCAATATGAAGCACCTAGCGAGATAGAGCACGCATATTATAATCGCTCTTTGCTCTATCACTTTACAACCTTCAAAGGTGAGCAATACCAGCAAAGTTTTCAGCGTCAGCAAAAAAGTTACCAAAGTGAAATAAGCGAATTAATAGATGCAGCCGAACAAGGCAATGCACTAGTTCAATACTATATTGCTAATTGGTTAAGCTCTGATAAGTACAATGCTAGTAAATTATTAAAATATCACTGGCAAAAAGACACCGCCAGTAGTGAGTTATTACTTACCTCAGCCCGTAATGGTTACGCTAATTCTCAATACCGAATAGGCGCTAATTTGCTGCGCGGTGATTATGGTCGAGTAGACAGACAAAAAGGCTTAAATTGGGTTTTATTGGCCGCGCAAAATGGTTTTGCTAATGCTCAATATCGCCTTGGTCGTGAGTTATTAAACAAACAGTATGTTGATTATGCGCCTAACAAAGCACGAAAATGGTTAATTGCGGCAGCCGCACAAGGCCACTTCAGAGCTAAGCGCGATTTAGCAGCACTTCTTTTTGAATTAAACGAACCCGTTGCTGATATTCAACACGCATTAGATGATGCATTAAAACTAGATAAAAGCCATCCACAACTATTGTTGCTACAGGCCAAACTTCAACAACAACAAAAACAAATCGAACAAGCTAAGTTCTTTGCACAAGCTGCGCTCAATGAAGCACGCGACAGAAACTGGAGTACTCAAGCCATTTCAGCCTTTTTAACGCTACTTAATTAACCACTTGATGTAACAAAATATCAGTTTCAATACCATCAACCTGACTAAACACCAATTGTGTTCCATCCACAGAGCTACTCATTGTCAAATTAACTCCTATATCTAACCCATAAGCACCTAGTTTTTTAATAAATATATTTTCTTGTGAAGCAATGACATAACAATACAAAGATAACTGATGGCCTTCGCGAAGAATATAGTACATCCCCCCTTCAAATAAGGCTGGCTTATATAAACTAAGTGATGGCAATAGTTGTGATAAGGGAACATGTTGCTCTAAAGCTGCTGACAGATAAACACGCAATGTGTGCTCATAGTTAATGTAGGACGGATTCAATTGCCACAGAGGCTGAGCTGGCGATAACCTGCGGGGTGTCACATTATTTGCCTTTAATGAGTTACTGCTCAGTTGCAAATCATACTGCCAATCTTGCCATTCACCCTGCTGTGATTTTGCTTGATAAAAAATAGTTTGGCTATCATCAGACCAACGAACCGCATTCAATTGCTCAAAGCCTGAAATAACAGGGACCAACCGGCGTGAAAAAGAATTTATTAAATACACATTTTGTCTTTCATCTAGCAACAATAATGTATCGCCATTAGGCGAAAATTGCAGGTATTTTGGAGTAATATGGCTGGGTAATTGAGCCACTCGATTGGCTCCTTTTCGGCGTTGATGTTTAATCCAAATCTCTGCTTGAGAATACCGAGTGACACCAGGGCGCTGTACAGAAATAAATGCAACCAGCTCACCATTGCTTGATATGGTAGGCATGAAGTCCATACGGGTTGAAGAGGCAAGCTGAGTGGTTTTATCAACACTTATTCCGTCACTGCCTTTATGTAAACTGAGTTGATAGGCATTTATTTGCGCTAACCCCTCTGCATGGGCAACGTCGCCATTAACAGGGTTTACATCTAAACTGGCAATAAATCCCATAGGTTTATGTAATGAGTGTTTTACCCCCTGTAATGTGCTGCGCATCAGTTCATCTTCCACTGACCAAATATGTTTTGCAAATGCGCCATAGATGGGCTGTTGTTTATACTGCTGACGACTAATAATGCGCTGCTCACTCAGGTTATGCAAATTCACTTCGCTTAGTGTGTACCAAATGCCCTGCTTTTCAACAATCAGCATTTTTCCTTCGCCACTAATATCAAACGCGAGAGGTTTAAACTCCCCTATCAAGGTTGTATCTTGCACTTTAACTTTATCACCCAAACTCAGCGTGTATTTCATCAAACGGGGCTGGTTGTCGTGCCAAACAATGCCAAAAAGTACATCTGGCTTATACCACTTGAGCCGTGTAGGAGCGCTGCTGGGCAGGCACTGTGTTAAGGTATACTCTGGACTCAAACGCCATGTTTCAATCGCGTTATTAACACCTATTATGCGAATATCACAGCGTAACGGGTCATAACGATAATATGCCAACCACTGACCATCTGGTGACCATACTGGTGCTTCTTCGGAATAACCTGAGCTTTTAATATTATGAACTGTTTGGCTTTGTTGATCGAATACAGCTAAGTCAAACTGATTTTGTAATTCGTTTGACTGACTAAACGCTAAATATCGTCCATCTGGGGAGTAACGTAAAAAAGCCTCAGTGCCTGGTGCAGATGTTACGCGAGCACGGTAGTTAAACTCTGTCGGTTTGCCCTTTGCCGTGAATAAATACTGTAAAAGTAAAGTGCTAATTACACCGACAACAATACCTGTGACGCCAAACAATGCCATCTTTTTTGGTGAATGTTGACGAGCCTTATCAAACAATGTTGGCGGTTCACTCACATTGGCAATTAGCTGATAGCCGATGCGAGGAATCGTTCTAATAATTTGCGGTGGAGACTTATTATCATGAAGGCTTTTTCGAAGTTGAGTGACCAGTTGACTCACCGAGTTATCACTGACGATCACATCTCCCCATAGCGCATCCATAATCTGTTCTCGTGAAACAGCTTCGCCCTGTTTTTTTAATAACAAAGACAACAAGGCTAATTGCCTAGACTCTACATCAACCCATTCGTTCTGTATTTTTATTTTCAGGCTCACAAAGTCAACGATGACATCGTTAAGCATTACTTTTTGTTGGGTTGACATCGACATTTGTTCAATTGTTACACAGGTTAATCTATGGTTAAATTAATCGAGAAAGCGTAAAATATAAATAAGGTACTGACAACAAGCAACAAACTCTTGATTTTATTATCATGAGGCAACTTGAAGAACACATTAACCGCTTTATTGGATTTGGCATGGCTTTAAGAACGCTCAATTTTATTAACATTTTTACCTATATTGGTTTTATTTTACTTGTATTTAGTTCAACGTACAGCTTTGCTCAAACAAGTGATAAAGAAAAGAACGCTTTAGAAACCATTCAAATCAGGGGCTTTCATGACAGCGCTGTCAAGTCACTCCATGATAAACGAAATAGTCAATCAATTATAGATACTATTAGCGCACAAGATATCGGTAAATTTCCTGATAAAAATGTCGCAGAGGCACTCCAACGTGTGACCGGTATTTCATTATCACGTATTCAAGGTGAAGGTGAGCGAGTGGGTGTTAGAGGAACAACACCAGAGCAAAACCGTACTTATTTAAATGGTCAATCAATTGCATCAGCCGATTGGTGGATTTCATCACAACCCAACAGAGGGTTTAACTATACCTTGTTGCCCGCTGATTTAGTTGCTTCACTCGAAGTCTATAAAACACCACAAGCGGATCATGATGAAGGATCATTAGGGGGAGCGGTTAACATAAAAACCATGCGCCCTCTTACAACACCGAATAAGCACTTTGTGATAAATACGCAACTGCAGTATAACGACCTATCAGGTGAGTTTGATCCACAACTAGCGAGCTTCTATAACTGGAAAAATAGTACACAGAGCACTGGCTTATTACTAACTTTTAGTCGAAATGAGCGCTCATTACGTCGTGATGGCCTAGAGTCATGGGGGTGGCACGAACAAAACTACGCCTTGAATGATGATAACAGCCTCTCCCCTGTAGACAGGCTAGCCGATATAAATCGAGTTTGGACGCCAGGCGGTGGTGGTTCGGCACTCTTTAAGCAACGTCGAATTCTTACCACTGCGACATTTGCTTTTGAGCACCAACTTAATTTTGATTGGAATATTCAACTAAATGGCTTGTATTCAGTGCTTGATGCCGATAACAGTAACCAGAACTTTTTATGGCAACCAAGCAGCGTTTTTGCCAGAGGGGGCCGCATTCATGACGCTGCAATCATCAACAATACATTGGCTTTTGCTCGTTATAGCAAAGTCACTGATATAAATAGACCTTATAGCACTGCAATGGAAGCTATTTGGCGAGAATCACAAATCGACACGAGCAGTATTCAGTTGATCGCATCGCAACAGGCTGATTTGTGGCATAATACTTATCAATTAGGCTTTACTCATGGCGGTGGAGGCTCAAAGCAAGACTATACCTCTCAATTCTCAGCGAATACGGCGTTTAGTGTCGACACACGGCAACAACAAAATATCATTGCAGATTATGCCATTTCACCTCTTGATGCTGCACAATGGCAACTCACCGAGGCCAGAAACGACAGTCAAGATTCCACTGATCAAGAGCTTTATATACAAGCTGACTTTGAACGTGCCGTTGATCATTCAATTATTTCTTCTATAAAATTTGGCGTAAAATACCGTGATCATCAACGTGACTTTATTCGCTTACGCTCAATTAATGGCTCATACGATAAATTAACAGAGCAACTTGCTTGGACACTCGCTGATTTTCCTGCTGATATCCCAGATGATTTTTTAACCGGCATTGGTAATCAGCACACTTTAAAAAACTATAGCTATGTTGATATCAATTTACTTGCAGAGCAATTTAATACACTTAATTTTGAACAGCAGGAAGAAAAAGCCAGTCGTTTTGATATACAAGAAAGAACGACTGCGGGCTATGTTAAGCTAAATTTAAATGGCGATACATACAACGCAAACCTTGGGCTACGAGTTGTTAATACTCGTCAAGATAGCGCTGCTTATGCTCGCATCGCATCGCCTATTGAGCTTCCGGACAGCTACCAATGGCAAACCCACTATAAAAATTACACAGACTTACTGCCGAGTATAAACCTCAACATTGATATTACCGATGATGTGATTTCTCGCTTTAGTGTAGCCAGAGTCATGTCTCGCCCGCAATATAATCACTTAATGCCTTCTACCAACTACAATGTCACCCAAGCACAAGGTCAAGGCGGTAACCCTGATTTAGACCCTTACAGAGCCAATCAATTTGATGCGAGCCTTGAATGGTACTTTGCTGATGCAGGGCTATTGTCTGCCGCTTTATTTAATAAAGATGTTGAGTCATTTATTGAATTTAACCGTGGTGTTGAAGTGCATGAAAACATTGCTATGACAATAGACAGACCAATCAATGGCAGTGGTGGTACGATTCGTGGCTTTGAACTCGGTTATCAACAAGAGCTATTTTATGGTTTCGGGTTAATTGCAAATTATACCTTTGTTGATGGCCAAAGAAGTAAACGTAATAATGCCAGCCTTAACGCTATTCCTGGTACTTCAAAACATACAATAAACTTAACTAGCTACTACGAAAACGAACACTTTAGTGGCCGTTTAGCATACAATTATCGCACTGACTTTGCGACTGGCGTAGGTGAAACCATCATGGAAAACTTCGGTCAATTGGACGGTAATTTAACCATAAAACTAAACAAACAATTCGATATTATTGTTGATGCAATAAACCTTACCAACGAAACAACCTACACATATGAACGTAATCAGTATGCTCCTACGGGCATCTATAAGAATGGTCGACGGTTTTATTTAGGTATTCGTTACAGCCACTGATCGCATTTGTTACTAATGCGATTCCACACTGCTATAATCACCGCAGAACATAACAAGCGAAGGGAACTACTATGCTAAAAACTGCTTTAGCCTTAGCCGTTGGTCTTTCAAGTACACTTGCTACTGCCAACGACACAATTACAATTGACGACATTCCAACAATACAATCAGTTATCCAAACAAGCGTAAGCCCTGATGGTGACTCGGTTGCGTTTACCCGCTCAGTACCACGTACACTGTACAAAGATGAAAATGGTCGTAATTACAGCGAACTTTACATTGTTGATGACGAAGGCGTTGAGCGTCCGTACATTACAGGTAAGGTTAACATCGGCAGCATTCAATGGTCTAAAGATAGCAAAACCATTTATTTTCTTGCTAAATTAAACGATGAAAAATTCACTTCACTGTATCAAATACCCGTTGACGGTGGCCAAGCTCAAAAAGTAATGTCTTTAAAAGACACATCAATATCAAGTTACGAGCTAAGCCCTGACAATCAAAAAGTCGCTATTTTAGCACTCCCTGCCAAAGATAAGTCTGAAAAAGAGCTAAAAAAATTAGGCTTTATGGCAGAAGTATATGAGCTTGGCCTTGATAATAAACAGCTTTTCATTGTTAGTCTTGCAAAAACAGACACGCCATTAAAGCCAACGGCATTAAACGTTAGTGATTATGTTAGTGATATGAATTGGTCAGCTAACGGTGAAAAACTACTTGTTAAAACTCAACCAACTGCTCTTATTGATGACAAATACACTAAGTCAATGTGGCATTTATATGATGTTACAAATGACCAGGTAACCTTATCTTTTAAAACCGAAGGTAAATTAGGCGATGCCGAATTATCTGCTGATGGTAAGTACATCGCGATTTTAGGTGCTGAGGATAAACATGATCCAGCTACTGGTCGCTTATTTATTGCTGATACAAAAACGGCAGAAATCACAGAGTGGCTACCAAATTTTATGGGCCATATCGTTGATTTTGAATGGTCTCATAAACGCAATACACTAAACTTCATCGCAAATGTTGGTACAGAAAGTTTTGTTGCAAGTATTAAAACGGGCAGTAAAAAGTATAAAAAGATCATTGAAGAAGGTCGCTTTATTGCCAGCAATTTAAGTGTGTCTGATTCAGATAAAACCTTAACTGTGCGCGCTAATACAGCAAAGCATCCAAATGAGGTGTTTATTATCCGTGGTAATAAAGCAACCCGTTTAACTGATTCTAACCCTTGGTTAAATGATAAACGCTTTGCCAAACAAGAGACTATCTCACTTAAAGCACGTGATGGTGTCGATATAGAAGGTATATTGGTTTACCCTCTTGATTATAAAGAAGGTACCCGATACCCACTAATTATGTCTGTCCATGGTGGGCCTGAAAGCCATGATAAAAATGGCTGGGTAACCAATTATTCTCGCCCTGGGCAAATGGGAGCCGCGCGTGGTTATGCGGTTTTCTATCCTAACTACCGTGGTTCAACAGGTAAGGGGGTTGATTACTCAAAACTAGGCCAAAACGACTATGCAGGCAAAGAGTTTGACGATTTGGTCGATTTTAAAAATCACCTTGTAGAAATGGGACTTGTTGATACAAAACGTGTTGGTATCACTGGTGGCTCATACGGTGGTTATGCCTCAGCGTGGGGTGCAACAAAGCTGACTGAACACTTTGCAGCAAGTGTGATGTTTGTGGGTGTATCTAACCAACTATCAAAATTTGGAACAACAGATATTTCTAACGAAATGAATCTGGTTCACGCACGCTCATATCCTTGGGATAAATGGCAATGGTATTTAGAGCGCAGCCCTATTTACTGGGCGGGCCAATCTAAAACACCACTGCTTATCATGCATGGTAAAGAGGATCCGCGCGTACACCCTGCTCAATCAATGGAGCTTTACCGTTACATGAAAGTACAAGGCAAAGATGTACGCTTAGTCTACTACCCAGGTGAAGGACATGGTAACCGTAAGGTTGCCGCTCAGTACGATTACAGCCTTCGTCTAATGCGTTGGATGGACAACTACTTAATACAGGGCAATAAAAACATGCCTGAATTTGAGATTGACCATGCAGCCAAACTAAAGGCTGTAAAAGATACAGATAAATAATCTATACGCCTTGCTTTAAAAGCAAGGCGTTTTTCTTTTTGTCATTGGCTTTACTTACACTCTAAAACTAATATAACTTATTAAAAGTGTGGGCAAAAAGTAAAAAGGAATTATTTAATGGTGCGTGTAGTATGCTTTTTTATTGGATGGACTATATTCAATTTACAGGCCGAACCAGAGTGCGTAAACTGCCACCAAAGCCAAGTACAAGATTGGCAGTCTTCGCACCATTTTCATGCAATGGAAAAAGCCACAGCCGCTACTGTGCTCGGTAATTTTAACGACCAAACTCTCGAATACGAAGGCCAGAAAGCGCGTTTTTACAAACAAAACCAACAACCTTTTATTAGCATGCCAAACCTTGATGGCAAACTAACTAACTACCCAGTTTTATACACTTTTGGCTATAAGCCATTACAACAATACATGTTTGATATGGGCAAAGGCCACATACAGCTTTTTCCATTTGCCTGGGACTCGCGTAGTAAAGCTGAGGGGGGACAACGTTGGTTTGTACTGCACCCAGAGCAGAAAAAGCACGACCTATTTCATTGGTCGCAAAAAGGCCAAAACTGGAATCACATGTGTGCTGATTGCCATTCAACTGATTTCAAAAAGCAATTTGACCTTAAAGCTAATAGCTTTGATTCAACTTACTCAAGTATTAACGTTAGCTGTAAAGCCTGCCATGGCGATACCCAAGCTCATTTAAAATGGGCTCATGGCGATAGCAGCATTGCCGATAAGGGCTTTACTCATAATATTAAAAAGCAAACCCCACTTTTTACTCAACAAACAGATGGCAGTATGAAAAGCGTGCAACCACTCGTAAAAAGCGAGCAAGTGCAAATGTGTGCAACGTGTCATGCTCGCCGCTCACAGCTTGATGACCGCAAAGATCCACACAGCTTTTTACACACTTTTCAAGGTTCATTACTAACACCCGAGCTGTACCATGTTGACGGCCAAATTTGGGATGAAGACTATGTATGGGGATCTTTTTTACAAAGTAAGATGTTCAATGCGGGGGTTACCTGTAGTAACTGTCATAACCCTCACTCTGGAAAATTAAAGCTACCGGGTAATCAAACCTGTACACAATGCCATAGTCAGGAGATATTCGACACACCAAAACATCACGGCCATAAAGTGGCTACAAGTGGTAGCCAATGTGTTGATTGTCATATGCCTGCAACAACTTATATGCAAGTCGATGACAGGCGCGATCATAGCTTTCGTGTGCCGCGCCCAGACTTAACATTAAAAACCAACGCCCCGAACGCATGTAATAGTTGTCACGAAAGTAAAACCCCACAGTGGGCGGTTGCAAAAATAAAAGACTGGCATCCACACCCAAAACATCTTGGCACAGCGCACTTTTCTGAAGCCTTTTATGCCGCAGATAACCGCTTACCTAATGCATCAACCATGCTAACGAAAATAGTACAGAATAAAGACTTTCCTGACATCATTCGTGCGTCAGCATTAAGCCGCTTAGCAACAACGCCTGATAATAACGCCATTGTTGGAATTGTTCGCTCAGTCAAAGACCCTGAGCCACTCAAGCGACAATCTGCCATAGAGGCGGCAATGCCATTTGATATTAATCAACGCTGGAAAATGCTGAACCCATTGCTTGATGACAAACACTTACCGATAAGGAGCGAAGCTGCACGTGCTTTAGCCCCCATGTTAATGGAACCCTTCCCAAGTGGTTTAAACGAACGAGATACCAAGCGCTTAAAATCTGCACTCGAAGAGTATAAGAAAAACCAACTATATCAATCAGAAAGAGGCTTTTCGCATACAAACCTTGGCAATCTAGCACTTTCATTGCAACAACCTGAAAAAGCAAAAGCTCACTATTTAAAAGCCATTCAGATTGAGCCGATTTTTGTACCTGCTTATGTTAACTTAGCTGATTTATACAGAAACCAACAAAATGAGTTAGCTGCAAAAGAAATATTAAATCAAGGGTTGGCTATCAATAATACCAGTGCTGACCTTCACTATGCGCTCGCGATGAGTTTAGTTCGCTCTAAGGAAAAGAGAAAAGCACTAACACACCTACAACAAGCGACTACGCTGGCAAGAGATAATGCCAATTACCACTTCACCTACGCCTTGCTGTTACAAGATTTAGGAGATATGCCACAGGCTATTGCAGCTCTTGAACAGGCATTTGAGTTAACACCAAACAACCCTGACATTAGCTATAGCTTAGCACAGTGGTACACCGCACAAAAAAATTACGCTCAAGCACTATTTTACGCACGTAACTTAGCACGCCTAGTACCTAATAATCAGCAAATACAGCAATTTGTTGGGCAACTTGAAATGATGAATAGTATTAATAAATAAAGTAAAAAAGGGCCAATATGGCCCTTTCTCAACTAAATTTATATAGTAATTAATGACCGTAATTCAGTGATTTAGCTTTCTCAATTGCTTCGTTAACATTTAAAGAAGCAGACTCTTGACGAGGTGGAAACTCTACAAATGTTTTAACGTGTTCATTCAGCTTTGCAATAATGGGTTGTAATAACCAACTCTTACGCATAATTTGATGAAACCCCGTTACCCCATCATAGTGCTCTAATGGATCTTTACGTAAGTTGAAAAGTTTAGGCATGCTATGAGTAATCATATCATCATAGTATAAGCCCGTTGGTTTCGTTGCAAAGTGCATTTTCCATGGACCAAAGCGTATTGCTGTTAACTGAGACTCATAGTAATAAAAGAAAAAGTTGCGTGCTGATTTATCCGCTTTACCTGTCCAGTAATCAAGGTTGTTTTCACCATCGATATAAACTTTGTCTGACTTTTTAAGCTTTTCACGCAAGTTCTTTTCACCAAGTGCCGCAGCAATTGTTGGAAACACATCTTCATGCGATGAAATACCATTTAGCTTTAAGCCTTTTGGTATTTTGTTAGGCCAACGTACTAAGAAAGGTACGCGAACGCCCCCCTCCCATGTTGTCATCTTTTCACCGCGGAACGAAGTCGTCCCTGCATCAGGCCAACTTGACTGCTCTGGGCCATTATCACTGGTATAAATAACAATGGTGTTATCAGCAATTTTTAGCTCATCTAATTTATCAAGCAGCTGACCTACATGCCCATCGTGCTCTATTAAACCACTACCAAACACATCTTCTTCAGAGCTAATGCCCGTCGCTAAATTTCGACTTTCAGGTTTTAAGTGAGTGTAAACATGCATGCGACTTGTGGCGTGCCAGATAAAGAATGGTTTTTTTGCTTTTACTGCTCGTTCCATAAAGTTAAGTGAGCGTTCTAACACCTCTTCATCAAAGGTTTCCATGCGTTTGCGAGTAAGTGGGCCGGTATCAATGATTTTGCCATTAGCGTAAGATTCTATAACACCTCTTGGGCCAAACTTTTTCACAAACTTAGGATCTTTTGGGTAATCAGCTTGTTCTGGCTCTTCGGATACATTTAAGTGGTATAAGTTACCATAAAATTCATCAAAACCATGCTTAGTAGGCAAGTGTTCATCTAAATCACCCAAGTGATTTTTACCGTATTGGGCCGTCATATAACCGCGGTCTTTTAAAAACTCAGCTAATGTTGGATCGGCTTCTTTAATACCTAAAGGATTACCTGGTTGACCCACAGTCGTTAGCCCTGTTCTGATGGGTAACTGACCCATCAAGAACGCGGCTCGACCTGCGGTACAGCTTGGCTGAGCATAGTGATCTGTAAAAAGTGCTCCCTCATTTGCTATACGATCTATGTTAGGCGTTGGGTATGTCATGCCGTGGGAGTATGCGCTTAGGGAGATGGGGGCAACATCATCAACCATAATGGCGAGTACATTTGGCTTATCAGCGGCAAGGCTCACTGTGGAGACCAAGCTACAAATAGCGGCCGCTATTATTTTTTTCATAAATCATCCTTTTTGTTTAACTAGTACCTTTACTCTAAAAAGAGCCTATTTCAGTATAGGTTAGAAATATAGCTATTCTAGTTCCGAACTACGAAAAAACGATTTAAATCAAGTTTTCATTGAATAAATTGATTACTTTATTTATCTAATTTTGTGCAAAATCAAATAACATTATCTTACTTGTAAAATAGTCCTTTGTTCATTTTTAATACTATTGAACTAATACTTTAAATAGATTATAAGTAACTAAAGCGTACTTTTTCACTTCCACTTTGTGTAAGGAAAGCACATGAACTGTCGAAAAATCACTCTGTTATTTTCACTTCTCATTCCATTTTCTGATGCGCTTGCTGAACAAAAAGAAGTTCAAGACATGTCAGATCCCCTAGCTGTTTATACTCAAGTCGGAGCAGGTGCAACCAATAAAGGAATAAATCTTAAGGTTGGGCAAGCTTACGATACAGGCGTCGAAACAACTGCTGGAATGAATAATATTGAAGTGAAAGGCATTTATGGTGACGCACTTGGTTGGGAGAGCGATCATGTAACAACAGATTCTATTGATTCATTTCGTTTTCGTAATTTCTCTGTTGATCTAACCACAATGAGTGCCACTCAAATAGATGCCAACTATAATTTGAATGCTAATTTAGTGGCTGATGAAAGCATGGATTTATCTTACAGCTATATCAAAGCGTTAAAGCCCGTAGGACGTTTTACCTTTTACCCATTAGCAGGTTTAGGCACATCTTTAGGCGAAAACACGTTAGAGGACGACGGCACTCGCGATAGTGGCTATTCAATTATGGGCGCTTATGGCCTAGTGGGTATGTACGCAAAAGTGACAATTACTGACAAAATTTGGCTCAACTATAACCCTTTTTGGCTAACCACTATCGGTGGTAGTGATACCTACAAAGACCATTATTACGGTTACGATCAAAGCCATATTCTAACACACGAATTTGCCGCAAGTTATCAAATAAATCCCAGAATGAACTTACGCTATTTTGCAAACTGGAATGAAAATGTTGATTTTATGGATGGCGATCATCGCATTGAGTTTAACTATCAGCTCTAATCGTTTTGCAACTTATGCTCTTCTCGTTAACAAAAAACAGAGGCAATAAATAAGTGAAAAAAGTTGTATGTCTGAATTTGTTGGCTGCAACTTTAATAAGCAGCTGCTCCTTTGCCTCTAGTTACGATGACTATGCAATTAAGCCTGCAGAAACACGGCTAGATAATCAACAAAAGATTGATGAGCCAATTTCTTTTTTACCTATCCCTGCTTTTATCACTGAACCAGCTCTAGGGCCTGGCTTAGGGGTTGTTGGTTTATTCTTTCACGACAATGAAAAGAAAAATAAAACGGGCACAACACTACCAAATAGCATTAGCTTAGTAGGCCTTATGGGCACCAAAAATGGTACTAAAGGTGCTGCCATTGGACATATTACTTTTTGGGATCAAGACCGTATACGCTACCAAGGTATTGTTGGCTGGGCGAGTATTAACCTAGACTTTTACACCTTCGACGAAATAGAACTCCTCACACCGTTATCCCTGAATATTGAAGGGCCTGCCATTTTTCAAAATTTAAAGTTACGTTATGATAATAGTAATTTTTTTTATGGCTTAAAACAGATTTACCGCCAAGTCGATATCAGCCTTGCAGACAACCCTATTGAATATTTTTTGCTCGATAACGACATAATAAAAGAGCATTTATCGTTAGATATCAATACATCGGGAATTGGTCCCTTACTTGAGTATGATAGTCGTGATAACCCTCTAAACCCAGAAAAAGGCTATAATTTCAAAGCTGAGTACCTCTACTTTGATGAAAGTATTGGTAGTAAAGTCAATTACACAAGTCTAAAATTAACAGCACTTAATTACTGGCAATTGACCAATAGAATTAACTTAGCATTACGAATGCAGTATGACACTGTCACCAATCGAAGTAATAAACGCCTCCCTGTCTACATTCCCCCCAGCATTAATTTACGAGGTGTTTCAGCAACACGATACCAAGGGTTTGATGTGCTTGTAACAGAAGCTGAGCTCAGCTACAAAATAACCAAACATATCAAGCTAAATGCGTTTACAGGTATGGGCTGGACTGCTAACAGTTTTTCAGGTTTATCCAAAGCCAATACAATTGATACAGTCGGAGCAGGCGTTCGCTATCTAGTCGATGAACATTACGGCATAACTATCGGTGTAGATGTTGCGCATGGCCCTGAGCAAAATGCAATTTATATACAAGCTGGATCAACATGGTAATGAAAACCCTTTGCTCATGACTTAAACCGTCTCAATTTAGAGTATAAATATTGACCTTGTTGAATTCGCTGCTATTATCAAATACTAATAATTATTAACTAATATCAAAGGCTCAGGGATTGAACTAATGCACAGCATAGCCTCAACTAAATATTATCCATATGCAGATTTTAAGCCCCACGGCCTTGTTGAGTTTTATCAACGTCAAAATACACTTTTTACAACCGCCGTCGGCCCATTCAATGAAGAGATTATTGATGCCCTGTCATTTACTCAACAAACTTATATTGAAAAAATCATCGCAGAGCATGGTGACTGGTGTGAATTAGTTGAGTTTGAAAACTCGTGCATGGCAACGCCTGGTGCCCTTGAAAAACTAATGATGTATTTAGCTGATTTAAAACGCCAGAATAGTGCACCGAAAAAAACAGCCTTTATCATAAAAGAGGGGCTTGAAGGTGGAAACCTGCTGAGTAATACGTACTGCAATTTATATAAAAAAACAGGTATGACTATGCAGATATTTAAATCTAAAACATCTGCGCTGAACTGGTTATCAAGCGAGACAACCACTGCAATAGCTTAGTTATTTAGCACATGTTTTTCTTCATCACGTAAAGTTAATACGTCCACTCCTCGTGCGTCACAGCGAGTGGATACCTCCATTGGGAAGAAGGTTTCTATTTCTCGTAACAACAGTCTAACCGTCAGGTTTAATTTTTAACTTAGCTATTTCTCACTTTACAAAACACTTCGTGCAACTCATCACTAATTAAAAAATACCTATAATACGGGCCAAATTCTCATGCACAAATCACATATGACAAGATCCAAAAAGAAGAAGTAAGAACTTTTTATTACTTGCAAGTTGGAATAGCAAGTTTAATTAAGGCTTTACTCTATAAGTTAAAAAAATTCATCTATCAGGTTTATTTTAATCGTTTGTCGATTTAGAGGGATTACTCTAAAGTTAACTCATCAGCAAACGATGCTGCGATTAACGAGGAAACTAATCATGTTTAAACCACTTTTAAAACGACTTGCTCTTAGCTCATTACTAACATGTTCAGCTTTTGCAATCGCTGAGCAAAGTGACTATAAACTGATGGTAATTAATGACTCAGATTCATCGCAAGCAATTATGCAAGGCCAATACGACGCGGTGTTAAATAGCACAGCGCAAGCAACTGATTTAAATAGTCAATATGAACTTGCATTCAATCGTTGCGCAGCAAGCGTGAAATCTAAAAATTTCAGCCACGCGGAATCTTTGTGTACCGAAGCTATCAAGCTTCTAAATAAAAGCGAAGTACGCGGCTATAAACGTCGAGAGCTTACATCATTCGCTTTAAGTAACCGTGGTATAGCACGCATAATGTCGAAAAACGACACAGCTGCACTATCAGATTTTTATGAAGCGGTAAAAATGTCGGGTAATGATTTAGTTAATCACAACCTCAACCGCGCTAAGAAAAACTTAGCACTTTAATCAAATTGTTGTCACAAAAAGCCTAGTTTGTGTGTTCTCTTGGCTTTTTTATATCCGAAGTCATTGCATACGCGGTGACTCAACCACATTGTTGTCAAAAGCTTAGCTTGTGTGTTCTCTAAGCTTTTTTATTCCGAGTCATTGCACACGCAGTGACTCAACCACATTGTTGTCGAAAGCTTAGTTTGTGTGTTCTCTAAGCTTTTTTATTCCGAGTCATTGCACACGCAGTGACTCAACCAAATTGTTGTCAAAAGGCCCAGCTTGTGTGTTCGCTGGGCTTTTTTATTTTTAGCCCATTTAAATTTCATTAAAAAAATTTTCATTAAAAATCATTAATATAAAAATAAGAAAATAAATTCATTCTATTTAAATTAAGCTAAGAGTATTTAAACTAGTTTATAAAATCACACTACATACTTCACATCTTCATCACGCATTAAATATAATGTAAAACAGGCTGCCCACATTGGCCATGCAGCAAAGAAAAGTAAATTATTAAACCCATCTATATATTGAGCATACGAAGAAAGTGTGGATGCGCCGTGTAATAAAAATATTAAACCGTAAGTGACTTTTTTCTTAAACCCCACCACAAAAGCAAACACTAAAATGATTTGCAAGCTTCCTAGAATATAGGCAATTGTATCTGTTGAGCCACTCAACCCATAGAAGTGCTCAAACACAATAGCACTATGACTTGGATTTACAAATTTATCCAAGCTCCACATTAACATAACGATAAACACGCCCAAACGTAATGATAAAAGCGACCATTGCAAGCGATTGTGTGTATCTGATGTAGTTGATTGAATCATTATTTTTCCTTTGAACTATTCACGCTTAAAAACAACAAGACCGAAAATAAAAAGAAACATTACAAAAATAAAATAAAAATGCTTTGAAAGTATTTTTTCTGGCTGTTGGTCTCATTCATCGTCAATAAATTATTTAATCGCAGAGAGAACATTTTGAAATACGCATTTTTAGCGCTGAGTATTTGTGCAAGCTTTGTATCACTTGCTACCGAGAATAATGAGATTGAGGTTATTCAAATATCAGGCGAGCAATTAAAAAATACCCAAATGACACCTAAAGATACGCCTATAAATGGACCTTTTGGCGATGATCTTTTTCTACAAGATATTGCACGAAGTGTAACGCCAATCACCAGTGAAATGATCGAACAACTCAATATCACCACCCTGCAAGATATATTATCTATTACACCTAATAGCTATTCAGCTAGCGGATTTGGTAATCCGAGCTTACCAACTTTAAGGGGGCAGTTAGGTGAACTATTTCAAGATGGCGTTCGCCGACAAGCAGGTAATAACGGTTTTGGCATTCCAATATCCTTCAATGCTATTGAGCAAATAGATGTAGTAAAAGGTGCACCACCCGTTTTATTTGGTAGTAGTCAACGAAATGGGGGCTTTGTAAACCTGAGCTCAAAAAAGGCAAATACTGAACAATCTCAAGGCAAACTGGTGCTTTCGGCTGGTCGCTGGGATCACTACTCGGCACAGCTCGATTACACAGCGCCGATAGTAGAAGGTAAAAGTGGCTTCAGAGTAAGTGCTGAACATATTGATAATGGTAGTTTTTATGATTTCTCAGGTTATAAGAGCGATAGTTTATTTGCAGCTGTGCGTTTCTTGCCTGACGCACAAAGTAGTTTAGATATAAATTTCGAGCTTTATCAGGTTGAATTTACAGATAACGCAGGTATCAATCGCCCTACTCAAGCGCTTATTGATGATGGACTTTATATTACTGGCCAAGGTATACAACCCAATGGCAGTACTATTGCAGGAGCGGGGGCTATTATTTCACCCACAGGGCAAGTTCGTATACCGCGAAACCGAGTGTTAACAGACCCCGATAATATCAATGAAGCCACGACCTATTTACTTCACAGTATCTATAAACGTGAACTAAATGATAAAGCGACCCTTAAAAATACAACTTATTTTCAGCACCTGCAACGTGAAGAAGTCGCTCAAAATAGCTTTGTAGAGATCATTGATGGTGCTGACACAGCCCAAAACCGCACTGAGTTAAGCTACCAATGGAATGATAGTCAAAGCTCTATTTTTGCGTTTGATGTTCGCTTTAACAAAGTAAAAGGGTTCAGCCAATTTACCACAGAAGCAGACTTACCCATTGATTTAACAGGCCCGATTGAAAACCGCCGTATCCCGCTCACAACAGAGCAAAAATCAAGATTAGTTGAATTAAAGCCAGGTGTATTTGTATCTCCGGGAGCCCAATACGATTTAGATAACGACGGTGTTGGAGATTTTTCACTCTCTGATACAACCGATTCGACCAGTTGGCAAACGGGGCTTGCTTTTGTGCATGACAGTCAATGGACTGAAAAATTGCGCACAAGTTTAGGCTATCGCCTTGACTATTATGATGTAGAAGCTCGGGATCCCATTGCACCACAAGGTCAAGTTGCAGCGCGCGATAATATTTATGAAACCCTGCACGCTGGGCAGATTAGTGTTAACTATAAACTCACTTCAGAATTAACCTCTTATATTACAGGGAGCTATAACGAAGCGACCTCCAATAGCATGGCCGGTGGTAATGTTTTAGGAAGTGATAACCAAATTAGCGCACAAAATTTTGCAACCGATAACACCCTTGCTGAAATTGGTTTAAAATTTTCACCAACTGACAGCCCGTGGTATGTCGATGCGGCTTTATTTAATCAACGTCGTAGCCTCAGGAATCGTGATGGAAGTAATACGGGTATTCGTACAAAAGGCTTTGAAACGCAGGTGTTTTATGATGCTGAGCAATACTGGTTTAATGCCGGTTACAGCTATATAGATGCCCGCTACGATAATTCAGCAAGTAGCCAAGACTCAAACCAAGTCGCTGATGCATTTGATAATTCTCGTCCTGATATTATTAATGGTACAGGTATTGGCGCACCTAATTTCGCGTCTTTTCCGCCATCAACTAGGCGAGTGCAAGGTATTCCCGAACAATCATTTAGCTTTAACAGTGGTTTTTCTATCACTCCTCAATGGGATATTGGCTTAGGCGGTATATACACCAAAAGCTATCCGCTTGATTTTTTAGCAACCGTGCATATTCGCGATCAATACACTTTGAATGTGAATACACGATATGCCTTCAGTGAGCAAACGTCTTTACGTTTAGATATCACAAATGTGACTAATCAAGATAACTGGCGTCCTGTTTTTGAAGGCGGTTACTTTGGCTCAACTTTAGTTTTTCCTGAGCTTCCTATTCATGCCAAATTGACCTTTCAACATACCTTTTAAGTAGGGCTACTCATGTTAAAGAAAATAATCTTACTCGTCGGCGTCTTAATTGCCGTTACTGCATTTTTCTATTTCGATTTACATCAGTTATTAACACTGAATGGCTTAAAAGGTTCGATGGATCAATTTAGTCAGTGGCGTGAACAATCACCACTATTAGTGATAGGCGCGTTTTTTTTACTTTATGTTGTCGTTACTGCACTGTCACTGCCAGGTGCAACAATTTTAACGCTGGCAGCAGGTGCGTTATTCGGCCTCATTGAAGGTCTACTTATCGCTTCATTTGCTTCAACTGTGGGTGCAACAATCGCATTTTTGGTTTCTCGTTATTTACTGCGTGACGCAATAAAATTGCGTTTCCCAGAGCGCCTTACAGCCATAGATGCAGGCGTTAAAAAAGAAGGTAGCTTTTATTTATTTACGCTACGCCTTGTACCTATTTTCCCTTTCTTTCTCATTAACCTTTTAATGGGTGTAACGGCGATTAAAGCCTGGACTTTCTTTTGGGTAAGTCAGCTAGGCATGTTGGCAGGCACGTTTGTCTTTGTAAACGCAGGTACACAACTAGCGCAGATAGAAAGCTTATCTGGAATCTTATCATTTAACTTAATTTTATCTTTTACTCTATTAGGTGTTTTTCCTTTTATAGCCAAAGCGTTATTAAATACCATCAAAAAGCGCAGAATCTATAAGAACTTTTCAAAACCAAAGCAATTTGATCGCAACATGATTGTCATAGGTGCCGGTGCCGGCGGATTAGTAACCAGTTATATAGCAGCTGCCGTAAAAGCAAAAGTGACATTAATTGAAGCAGGTGAAATGGGTGGTGACTGCTTAAACTACGGATGTGTACCCAGTAAAGCGATTATAAAAAGCGCTAAAATTGTTGAACAATTTCAACAAGCTGACAAGTATGGCTTAGAAAAAAGCAGTGCAACCTTTTCATTCAAAAAGGTGATGGCTCGAGTACACCAAGTTATTGCCGATATTGCTCCTCACGACAGTGTTGAAAGATACACTAAACTGGGCGTTGAAGTTATTAAAGGTTATGGAAAATTAATCGATCCATGGACGGTTGAAATTGCTTTAAGCACAGGTGGTAAACAAACTCTTAGTGCACGAACAATTGTGATTGCTACGGGTGCTCGTCCGTTTGTTCCACCTTTACTAGGCTTGGAAGAGGCAGGTTATGTCACCAGTGATACGCTTTGGAGTAAATTTGCTCAGTTAGATGAGCCGCCCAAAAAGCTCGTTGTGTTAGGCGGTGGGCCAATTGGTTCAGAGCTTGCGCAAAGCTTCGCTCGACTTGGTTCGCAGGTCACACAAGTAGAAATGGCTGAGCGGATCATGATAAAAGAAGATTTAGAAGTCTCTGAATTTGCTACTCAAGCACTGAAAAGCAGTGGCGTTAATGTATTGACCAACCACCAAGCACTTCGATGCGAAGTTCGTAACAACAAAAAATACTTGGTTGTTCAGCATCAAGAGAAAGAGTTCGACATTGAGTACGATGAGTTACTATGCGCTGTGGGTCGAAGTGCTCGCTTAACAGGTTACGGCCTTGAAGAGTTAGGCATTGAAACCAACCGCACTATTCAAACCAATGACTATCTCGAAACCCTTTACCCTAATATTTTTGCCGCGGGTGATATTGTTGGTCCATACCAGTTTACCCATGTTGCTGCGCATCAAGGTTGGTATGCCGCGGTTAATGGTTTATTTGGCCACTTTAAAAAGTTCAAAGTCGATTATCGTGTTATCCCTTGGACGACATTTATCGACCCTGAAGTCGCCCGTGTTGGGCTCAATGAACAAGATGCAATATCACAAAATCTAGACTACGAAGTAACTCGTTTTGAGTTTGCAGAACTAGACCGTGCCATCACAGAAAGCGCAACGAATGGCTTCATCAAAGTAATTACACCTAAAGGTAAAGATAAAATTCTAGGCGTCACTATTGTTTCTGAGCATGCGGGTGACTTAATTGCTGAATTTGTCCTCGCAATGAAACATGGTCTAGGCCTGAATAAGATACTTGGCACTATTCACAGCTACCCAACATGGGCCGAAGGAAATAAATATATTGCAGGCGAGTGGAAGCGTGCCCACGCCCCCGAAAAAGTACTCAACTTACTTGAAAAGTATCACACTTGGCGAAGAGGTTAATATGCTGAAATTTATACGCTTTATTGGTTTTTTAATTTTACTTACTATTATTAATAGTGCCATGGCAAAGGATAACCCAGCCCAAGAAGAAGCATCGTTACACTCTGCTTGGCAGGCATTACTTATCAAGCATGTCGTTGCAATTAATAACGCTACGAGTACGCAAGTTGATTATGCGGGATTTAAGGCCGACCAAACTCAATTGCGCAGCTACTTAAGTGCACTTTCTCAAGTAAGCCAAGCAGAATTTAACGCATGGCCAAAGTCCAAACAGTTGGCCTTTTTAATCAATGCTTATAATGCGTGGACCATTGAGCTTATTTTAACTCGGTATCCAAAAATTGATTCCATAAAAGAGCTTGGCAGCTTTTTTAGCTCTCCTTGGAGTAAAGAGTTTATCCCTTTATTAGGTGAAACACGCAGCTTAGATAACATAGAGCATACTTTAATCAGAGGGAGTGATACTTATAAAGAACCACGCATACACTTTGCTGTAAATTGTGCCAGCATCGGCTGCCCCGCTCTGCGTGGTGAAGCCTATAACGCCACCCACCTTGATGCACAGCTAGAAGAGCACACAACACGCTTTTTAGCAGACACAACGCGCAACTATATAAAAGGAGATAAACTTCACTTATCGTCTATTTTTAAGTGGTACAAAGAAGACTTTGAGCAAAGCTTTAGAGGGGCCCACTCGCTGAGTGAATTTATATTGCTTTACTCAGACGCATTAAATTTAACAAATAATCAGATAGCTAAAATAAAAGCAAACACGGTGGCTATTAAGTTTTTAGATTACGATTGGGCACTTAATGATACTCAATGATCAACCCACATTTATTCGTTTTTTATTGTTTTTAGCAAGCATGGCTTATTCGGTTTTAGGCCATGCTCAAAGCTGGCAAACAACAGTAAATGAAGGGGTAAATAAACCTGTTTACTTTCATGCTTGGGGTGGTGATGCACAGATTAATAGCTACATTCAGTGGCTTGGTGAGCAGGTTAAGCAGCAGTACAACATTGACTTAGTTCACATTAAACTTGCAGACACCAGTGAAGCGGTAAGCCGAGTGCTTGCAGAAAAGTCAGCCGGTAACCACACCCAAGGTAAAGTAGATCTTATATGGATTAATGGTGCTAATTTTGCCGCTATGAGTAAACACGGTTTATTAAAAACAGATTGGGCAACTAAACTTCCCAATTTCTACCTAACAAATCCGACAAAAAACCCTGCTGTAACTCACGATTTTGGATTACCTACGCAAGGTATGGAATCACCTTTGGGGCAAGCCTCACTCACGTTTTATTATGATAGTAAAACCGTTATTCATCCCCCTAAAAACCTAAAACAGCTTTTAAACTGGAGTACAAAAAATAAAGGTCGCTTTACGTATTCGAAACCTCCCGACTTTATCGGGGTGAGTTTTTTAAAATATGCGCTTATTAACTTAACACCGACAGAGCAACGCAGCTTACTTTATCAACCTGCCACTGAAAAAAGTGCAGCACAGTTATTACCCGCTTTATGGCAATACCTAGACGAATTACACCCAACCTTATGGCGAAAAGGTACTTTTTTTGTACAAAACAGCGCAGCATTAAAGCGCTTGGTAAGCGATATGGAGCTTAGCTTATCACTCACATTTTCAGCCGCAGAAATACCGGCCGCTGTTGAACGATATGATTTACCCCTAGCGACTAGAAGTTACGCAATGCATGACGGCAGCTTAAGTAATACACACTTTGTTGCTATTGCGTATAACGCAAGCCACAGCGAAAGCGCAAAATTAGTCGCCAATTTTATGTTAAGTGTGCAAGCACAAGCCCAAAAACAACAACCCGCTAACTGGGGAGACAACACAGTGCTTGATTTATCTTTACTCTCGAAAGAGCAAGCTGCACTTTTCAGTCAACAAGCCCCCCATCCAAGTAGCTTAGCTACAAACAATCAAAGTCCAGCATTAGCTGAGCCACATCCAAGTTGGAGCACATTAATAAACCAACAATGGCAATTACGCTATGGCACCTACAACCGCGGTACAGTAAGTAATGATTAAAACTCATGACACATTCACGCGCTTAATTAAGCTTAGCCCAACACTCTTGGTCGCCTTATTAGTTATACCTGTTATAGGGGGACTAATCGGTGTGTTATTACCTGCTTTTGGTTACCTTCCAGCTTTGGGCATGAAAGAATTCTCTTTGCAGGGTTTTAATGCCTTGATACAAACTGATGGTTTTAGTCATATGGTATTCCTCAGTGCCAGCAGCGCACTGATTAGTACATTATTGGCACTTACAATGACCATCTTGATTCTCGCTTGTTTTTTTAACAGCCCATGGCTGAAACGAATTCAACGCTTATTAGGCCCTATTTTAGTTATACCTCATGCCGCAGCAGCTATTGCGATTAGCTTTTTAATTACCCCTTCGGGTTTTATTTCACGGCTATTTTCTCCTTGGTTAACTGGTTGGGAATTACCGCCAGACTGGCTACTCCCTCATGATATATGGGGGGTAAGCATGATTTTGGGGCTTACGCTAAAAGAGCTTCCCTTTTTATTGTTGATGGCCTTAGCTGCATTTGCTCAAGCTGATTTAGGTGCAAAGTTGCGCGCTCAACATAAAGTTGCCATGAGCTTTGGCTACTGCCCTATGACTGCATTTTTTAAAGTGGTACTGCCTAATTTATACACTTATATTCGCCTTCCTGTTTTGGCTGTGTTGGCCTATGCCAGTGCCAGTGTTGAGATCCCATTAATTTTAGGCCCTAATGCGCCGCCAACTCTCTCTGTTGCTATCATTAACTGGTTTAACGACGTTGATTTAACGCTACGTATTAAAGCCTCGGCTGGCGCAATTGCTCAACTTATGCTCACCGCCACTTTATTAATAATTTGGTGGCTGTTAGAAATAATAGTGAAGCGCGTGTTTTATTTTTATGTGACTAACAGAAAGCGTGACTATGCAGGTAATGCGATTATGCACTTCACTCGCATAATAACGGTTATCTTAGTCGCGAGTATTTTATTATCTTTACTTGGCTTAGTGCTTTGGTCATTTGCTGGTTTTTGGCGCTTCCCTGCGTTTTTGCCTGATCAACTTGTATTCATCCACTGGCAAAATGCGCTAACAAATATACAGCCTGCACTGTTAAATTCGTTATACATTGGCTTTGCTGCCAGTGCGATTGCGATCATTCTTGTACTCGTAACATTAGAAGCTGAGCAACAACGTGCCTACGCACTATCTCACCTCAGCAGCTTTATTATTTACCTCCCTTTACTTGTTCCTAGTGTTGCATTTTTATTTGGTTTAGTTTGGTTGCAGGAGCAAATAAACAGTCATCATGCCTATATAAACGTTATCTTTAGCCATCTACTATTTGTACTTCCTTATGTTTTTTTGTCACTGGCAAGTAGCTACAGATGCTTTGACTCCCGCTTTACAACTTTGGCAGCAAGCTTGGGAAAACCTCCGGCTATGGTATTTTGGCAAGTAAAATTACCCATGCTAGTTACCCCTATATGCATCGCCTTTGCATTAGGCTTAGCAATTAGTTTTAGTCAATATTTACCTACGTTACTCAATGGCGCTGGGCAAATAAATACAATTACTACAGAAGCTGTGGTGCTTGCCAGTGGCGCAAGTCGGCGTACCAGCTCAGTGTACGCACTCATACAAATGCTGCTTCCAGCTCTAGCATTTGTTCTTGCTTGGCTTACTCCTAAGCTGGTCTATAAATATCAAAACAAGGCTTAATATGTATTCCTCATTAGATATTAAAGAACTCACAATTTTGCGTAATAAAACAGCACTTCTTTCACTTAATGAATCTATTCAAGGTGGTGAGATCCTAAGCATTATGGGACCATCAGGGAGTGGAAAGTCCACCTTGCTCAATTGGCTAACAGGTATGTTGCCACCAACGTTTAGTGCCCACGGTAATCTCTACTTAAACCAACAAAATATTACCCATACTCCCTGTCATTTGCGTCACATAGGCTTACTCTATCAAGACCCATTACTCTTCCCACATCTGTCTGTTGAGGGCAATATTGCATTTGCTATGCCTAAGTTAAGCAAAAAGAAAGACCTTGAAAACGTGAGTCTTGCCTTAGAAAAAGTTGGCTTAGGTGGTTTAGAAAAACGCTCTCCAGCAAGCTTATCTGGCGGACAACAAGCTCGTGTGGCACTACTGCGTGTTTTATTAAGTAAACCAAAAGCCATCCTTCTTGATGAACCCTTCAGTAAACTAGATAGTGAGCTTCGCCAAGAAGTTCGTGACATTGTTTTTAAACAAATCAGAGAACATCAATTACCCGCTATTATAGTCACGCATGATCACAGTGATGCCATAGCAGCCAGAGGGAATATTATTAACTTAGCAACCTTGGAAAAACGCTATGCTTGATAGATACATTACACCAGTCATAAAACCGCTACTAATGCCGATTGTTACGCAATTGGATAAACGAGGCGTAACGGCTGATCAACTCACTTTAACTGGATTCATTCTAGGCCTACTTGCCGTTCCTTTTATTGCCTTTAAATTATGGAATTTGGCGCTCGCTGCTATCATTTTAAACCGTATATTTGATGGTTTGGATGGCGCACTGGCCCGATATAGCAATACCAGCTCAAGTTCTGGTGGTTTTTTAGATATTACTCTCGACTTTTTATTTTACGCCGCGATCCCTTTCGGTTTTATCTTGGCTGACCCACAACAAAATGCGATTGCTGGCGCAATTTTACTAGTGAGTTTTATTGGCACAGGATCAAGCTTTCTTGCCTTTGCAGTTGCTGCTGAGAAGTTTCAGCTAGAGAAGCCTCAATTCAAAAACAAAAGCTTCTATTATCTTAATGGGTTAACCGAAGGGAGTGAAACCATCGCTTTGTTTATAGCGCTGTGTTTATGGCCTAGCTACTTTCCTGTATTAGCTAGCCTATTTGCTGTGGCCTGTACCATCACTATTATTACACGCATCTATGGTGGTTACTCAACCCTAAAGCACCAAGAGCTAAACAATGACAAATGAACTATATTGGCGAGTTGGCTGCTTTCTCAGCATATTAATCATTATGATGTTACTTGAATGGAAAAAACCTGCAAGATTATCGCCTATTGCAGCAAGGTATCGCTGGTTTGGTAATTTTTCATTAGTCATTGTATCTTCTATCATTGCACGTTTAGTGGTGCCGGTAAGTCTTACCGCCCTTGCTGATTTTAATCACCAGCAAGCACTAGGATTATTTAACTATTTAGAGCTGTCGCTGTGGGTAAGCATCCCACTAAGTTTATTAATGTTAGATATGCTGATTTACTGGCAGCATCGTTTATTCCATCGAGTCCCATTACTCTGGCGGCTCCATAAAGTTCACCATGCTGATTGCCACGTTGATACCAGTACGGGGTTGCGTTTTCATCCAATAGAAATTGCCCTGAGTATTTTAGTTAAACTCATCGCCATAACAGTGCTTGGTGTACCAGCGGTAGCCGTACTCATCTTTGAAGTTGCACTTAATGGTTTTGCGCTATTCAATCATGCGAATATCTGTTTATCTGAAAAGCGAGAAAAAACCCTACGCCTATTTATTATTACCCAGAAACTGCACCGCATTCACCATAGTACAAACATCGATGAAACCAACAGTAATTACGGATTTAGCCTAGTTTGGTGGGATAAGCTATTTTCAAGCTATCGCAGCGTGGCAATAAAGGGCGATGACTTGCAAGACATTGGTTTGAGCCAATATAAAGCGACAAAGCAAAATACATGTTTAACAACACTATTAAGCATGCCATTCAAATAACTTATTTAGAAAAAACGCCACATATAGGTGGCGTTTGGTTAGCTTCGACAACAATAAGAAAGGGAATTTAAAAGAAGCCTAACGGGTTTTCGCTGTAACTAACTAATAGGTTTTTCGTTTGTTGGTAATGATCAAGGGCGAGCTTATGAGTTTCACGGCCAATGCCTGATTTTTTATAACCACCAAATGCAGCATGCGCAGGATACATGTGATAACAGTTGGTCCACACTCGGCCCGCTTCAATCTTACGACCAAAGTGATAAGCACGGTTCATGTTTCGACTCCACACACCAGCACCTAAACCAAACTCTGAGCTATTAGCAAGTGCTAGCGCTTCGTCTTCATCTTTAAAAGTCGACATTGAAATAACGGGACCAAAAATCTCTTCTTGGAACACGCGCATATCGTTAGTGCCTTTAAGCAGGGTTGGTTGAATATAGTAACCGCCGTTAAACTCATCCGACAATTGCTCGACTTCACCACCAGCGAGCACTTCAGCACCTTCTTTTTTACCAATCTCAATGTAGCTTAGAATCTTGTCAAACTGAGCTTGTGATGCTTGCGCACCTACCATGGTTTCAGTATCAAGTGGGTTACCACGTTTAATTTGTAAGGTGCGAGCAAGTACACGTTCAATAAATTGCTCGTAAATATCTTCTTGAATAAATAAACGCGATGGGCACGTACACACTTCACCTTGGTTAAAGTACGCAAGTACAGCCCCTTCAATGGCCTTACTCAAAAACTCATCGTCTTTTTCCATTACATCGTTAAAGAAGATATTTGGCGATTTACCACCTAACTCGACCGTTGATGGAATAATATTGTCAGCGGCGCATTTTAAGATATGTGACCCCACCGGCGTTGAACCTGTAAAAGCAATTTTTGCAATACGTGGACTTGTTGCCAGCGCTTCACCCGCTTCTTTACCATAACCGTTTACAACATTTAAAACACCCGCTGGTAATAAATCACCAATCACTTCAAGTAACACTAAAATTGATGCAGGGGTTTGCTCAGCTGGCTTTAAAATCACACAGTTACCTGCAGCAAGGGCAGGTGCAAGCTTCCACGCAGCCATTAACAATGGGAAGTTCCAAGGAATAATTTGCCCTACTACACCCAGTGGCTCATGAAAATGATAGGCAACGGTGGTTTCGTCTATCTCGCCAATTGAGCCTTCTTGAGCCCGCACACAGCCTGCAAAATAGCGAAAATGATCAGCCGCTAAAGGCACGTCTGCCGCAAGTGTTTCACGAATTGCTTTACCGTTATCCCAGGTTTCTGCAACCGCCAGCATTTCTAAATTCTGTTCAATGCGGTCAGCTATTTTTAACAAGATATTGCTGCGCTCGGTGACCGATGTTGTTCCCCATGCGGCTTTTGCATCATGGGCTTTATCAAGTGCCAGTTCGATATCTTCTTTTGATGAGCGAGGTATTTTACAAAACACTTTACCATTCACTGGGCTAATGTTTTCAAAATACTCCCCCTTTACTGGAGCGACCCATTGGCCACCAATATAATTTTCGTACTGGGCCTTAAAATTGACTTTAGCGCCTTCGCTACCTGGATTTGCATAGATCATAATGTGCTCTCTCTTCAAATTGTTGTATTTTATTTAAGCGGTGAGTTATTGTTTATTTAACCGCTAACGATTTACGTTAGCCCAGTTACACAAAATGCACTTGATTCTCAGTCCAGACTTTTTGACTATCTGTCCATAAATAAGGAAAAGTGAGGCAACAATGAACACATCAATCACCAATAGTCGCTCAAATAAAAAACGCCAACGTATTGATGTGCTTATTGAAAATAAAGTAAGCTTTGCTGGGGAGCACGCTGAATTAAGTATTTACGACACCTATTTAGACGCGCAAAAAGTGGCGCTACATTCCACTGAATTACTGTTCTGTGGCATGATCAGCGGTAAAAAAATCATGCATGTTGCCGACAGTGACTATCATAAAGAGTTTTTACCTAATCAGTCATTTGTACTTGCCCCAGAGCAAGGGGTGCTAATCGATTTTCCTAATGCGTCTCTTAATCAACCAACAACCTGTTTAGCGATTGAAATCAGTACCGATAAAATCAGCCAAGTAGTTGATGCTCTTAATTTTAATCAACAAATTACCCAGGATGACTTTTTCCAATATCAAGCGAAGTTGGTGCATACCCAGCATAACTTACAAACTCAACAACTGCTTGAACGGATGATCACCCTGTTTAGCGAAAATGAACAACACCGAGATTACTTAATTGATTTATCACTCAATGAGCTAATAACCCGCTTGCTACAGCAACAAAGCCGAGATTTGATGATCGCAAGCTGCAAGCAAGGTAAACTTGCAACCCCACTGAGCCAAGTAATTAGCTACCTAGAACAACATCTTGCTGAGAATATTGATATTGATGTGTTATGCAAGATTGCCTGTATGAGCCGTAGTAAGTTTTATCAGCAATTTAAGCTGGCATTTGGTGTTACACCTGCTCTTTGGCAACAACAACTACGCTTACAAAAAGCGTATAAACTGCTCGAAAAAGGTGAGGCGATTAGCCAAGTTTGCTATCAATTAGGGTTTAATAACCCGAGTCATTTTAGCCGTGTGTTTAAACAAGCCTTTGGCGCAACACCTAAGAGTATCGCTAATCATTAAGCTCTGGATTGCGATGAGAATAAACGCGATAGGTTAAGGCGAGTAAAATACAAATAGCACTTGGTACATAAAGCGCCGCAAAGCTCAATTTTGCAAATAACCATGCCCCCGCTAAGCCACCAAAAATAAACCCAATAATAATTAGACCGAACAGTTTAGCCTTACGTTTATCAAGCGCCTCACCACGTAAAACCCGACCAAACATGATACCTAAATCAGTAAAGATACCTGTCACATGGGTGGTACGAACAATTGCGCCACTGTAAGTTGTTGCCAAGGCATTTTGTAGCCCACATGCCGCAGAGGCTAAAAAGTGTCCGTAGCCAGAGCCATTAAACAGTAACCAAAGTGCACCCAATAAAAGCCCTGCCTCAATCAATAATGCCGTGTCGTAATGACGACCTAGTTTAAGTGCTGAGCTATGCAGTAAAAACCCAGCAATACCAGATCCGACTAAAAATGACAGTAATACACCAAATAAATGCAAAGCATCAAGGCTATTACCTTGCATAAGATCTGCGCCAAGCAAGGTGGCAGTCCCCGATAAATGCGATACAGCTTGATGCTCAAAGCTAAGTAAACCAACTGCATTTACGCACCCAGCCACCAGCGCCAAAATAAATGCGCCAATCTCAACCCATTTTGGTAACTTAGAAATCACTCGCTATTCGCCTTTTTCTCATACTCGAACTCATTCTCTTATGGTACGCCTAATTTAATGACTAAAAACACTTTTTTTCGACTCTTTATATGGTAATTTACCATTAAGTGAATCGATTAAGAACCGACAATGACAAAGCCAAAAAGCTGGACGCTGAAAAGTATTGCCCAAGAGTTAGGCGTTTCAAACGCCACCGTATCAAATGCGTTTAATCGTCCTGATCAATTATCGAAAGCACGCCGCGAAGAGATTTTGGCGGCCTGTAAAAAGCTCGGCTATTTTGGTCCTAACAAGGCGGCGCAATCATTACGCCGAGGCACCTTTAATATTGTTGCTTTAGTATTGCCAGACAGCGTTGAATATATGGTGTCAGATCCAGTTGCTAGCAGTTTTATGCGGGGTGTATCGGCGGTACTCGAAAAAAATGGTATTAACCTTTTATTATTTTCTGGTAACAGCGATAACCTTAATAGCGTGGTCGATTTTGTTGATGGCTTTATTTGTTATGGTCGCCCTCGTAACAAGCAACTTGTGGAACAATTAAAACAGGTCGCAAAACATGTGGTAACGGTTGATTTTAATATTGGTCGCGATGCCTCAGTAAACGTAAACAACCAACAAGCCAGTTTCGATATTGCCAAACATGCACTACAAAAAAATGATGATCGGGTTGCCATTTTAGGCCTGCGTTTACTCGATAACGACGTATTATGCCGAGTATACGAACATCATGAGTTTGAAGCGGGTCAGTCTATTGCTCATCAACGACTGCGCGGTTATCACCAAGCAATCAGCGATGCTGGTGTTACCCTTGGCGATGATAGAACATGGAATATTCCAGAAAGCAGCGAACGCTTTGCTAGCATTGCCGCTAAAGAGGCGCTTAGCAGCACACCAAGGCCAAACGTGTTGTTGTGCATGAGTGATTTAATCGCCCTTGCCGCCATGCGCGAAGCATTAAAAATGGGCTTATCTATTCCTGAAGATGTCAGGATTGTTGGCTTTGATGGCATCGATGAAGGCCAACGATTTGTGCCAAAACTCACCACTGTCCATCAAAATAGCGAAGAAAAAGGCCGCATTGCAGCGACCTTGTTTTTATCGAAAGAGCAGCAAACAGCCGAAATCGACTACCAACTGCAATTGGGTCAAAGTAGTTAAGCTAAAAGGTCAGCCAAATCAACAATGCTTTGTTCGCCATCGCGATGATCAACAATAATCACTTCACGGCTAGCAAAGTCAACTTTTAACTCGATTGAGCTGGCATCATCATGCCAGCTTAAACGGCACACACTGCCTTCACCTTTAGCAATAAACTCACCGTTAAATGCTGGGTGCTCATTACGTAATTGAATCAGCTTAATTAAACCTTTCACCACAGGTTTAGCAAGCGCAGCATCAATGTCTTGTGCATTTAAGTAAGGGCGATTGATATCACGACCTACATTGGTACGAGCCAGTAATTCCATATCGTTTTCACAAGCGAACAGGCCACCATAATAAACTTGCGGAATACCTGGCGCGAAGAACTGAATTGCACGCGCTAATAAGTAATCAAAGTCATCCGCACCCAAGGCATTGTAGTAAGTGCAGTTTACTTGATATAAATCGACATTACTTGCTGCTGCACCGGTTGCTAGGCGGCTTTGCCCTTCACTCTTTTCATGAATGGTTTCAACCAAGTTATCAATTTCTGCTGCATTTAATAAACCCGGTTTATCACCCATTGGGCCTGCGTCAATGATGCCAATGCCATCGTGGGTATCGAGTACCGTTAAACAGTTACGCGGCGAAATGGTTAGCCAGTTCAATAAGGCTTGCGCATCATTGCTAAACAAGCTGTGTAAAATAAGTGGAGGTAAAGCAAAGTCATAAACCATATTTACACGCTTTGCGACTTCAATCTGAGTTTGGAAATGGCTATGGATCTCGGCAATAGTTTCCATACCTGCTTCATTTGCTTGCGCCGAAAGCTTATTTAAATACTCAAAGGTTTCATCCAACATAAAGCAGTTTGTGCCAGCTTCTTTGATCGCATAGCCTGCCGCATCTAAACGAATAATGTTGACATTATTATCAGCAAATTTGCCAAGCACCGTATTTAAATACTCGATACCCGCCGTTGATTTCACATTAATATCAATTTGGTTTTCGGTAAATGTGGTCCAAAAATCATAGGTTTGGCCATCGCCACACGCAATAGGTGTAAAGCAGCTACCCGGACGTGGACGGTAAATCGCTTGTTGCTCAGCCTCAGACATGCCATTTGGGAATACATCGTCTTTAGTTAAAAATAACTCCCAAAATTCAGATTGCTTGCCTTTCGCGAGTACATCTTTAAATTGGAAAGATTGTGCTGAAACATGATTAACAATTAAGTCAGCCATTAAGTCATAGTTTGCACCAAGCACGTAAATATTGTCCCAGCTACCAAGACGCGAGTCGACTTCACTATGATCAATAGGATCAAAGCCAGCATCACTGCCATCAATCGGGTTATAAAATGGCAACAAATGTACACCTGCAAACACATTGTTAAGTGGGCCATTTAATAAATTACTTAATTCATCAATACCTTGACCAGTAATACGGTCTGCGTAGGTGATTAATTGCACTTTATTGTTGATCATAATTGTTAATACCAAGTTGAAACTTAATCGATTAAGATATATCTTTAACCACGACAGCAAATTATTCAAGCAGTTTTTATCGTTTTTATACACTAATATACATAGTAAAGGCGCAGACCTTTCGGTGGGGATACAACAATGAATAGAACACACGATCCTTTGCAAACCATTAGATGGCTGACATACATGATGTTTTTTATGTTTGCGATGACCTCTGATGCGGTTGGTATGATCATTCCTGAGCTTATCAATGAATTTAACTTAACCATGACTCAAGCCAGTGCCTTTCATTATGCGCCTATGGCACTTATTGCTTTTAGTGGCTTATTTTTAGGTTTTTTGGCCGACAGTTTTGGGCGCAAGCAAACCATCATACTGGGACTCGGCATCTTCACTATTTGCTGTTTTCTGTTTACCGTTAGCAGTAGTTTTAGCATATTTGTAGTGCTGCTTAGCTGTATTGGTCTTGCAATTGGACTATTTAAAACCGGTGCTTTAGCGCTGTTAGGTGATATTTCTAAAAACAATTTAGAGCATACAAAAACCATGAATTTGGTCGAAGGCTTCTTTGGTGTTGGCGCCATTGTAGGGCCTGCGCTTGTCAGCTTTTTGATCACCCAACAAGTAAGCTGGACATACCTTTATGTTATTGCTGGAGTTTTATGCTTAGTTCTAACCTTAATTGCTTGGCGTGCAGATTACCCTAAACCTAAAGAGCTTGAAGAACACGCAAAACCTGCCTCTCTTGCAACCACCATGAGCATGATGAAAAATCCTTATGCACTTGGCTTTTCGTTAGCGATTGCTCTTTATGTTGCAACCGAAGTGGCAATATACGTATGGATGCCTACTCTGCTTGGCGACTACACTGGCCCGTGGCAATTGCTGGCAACCTATGCACTGACTTTATTTTTCATTTTACGCGCTGCGGGGCGTTTCTTAGCGGTGTGGCTGTTAAATCACTTAAGCTGGCAAGCGGCGATGCTGTATTTAAGCTTAGGTATCGCACTGTGTTATTTAGGCTTAATCTTCGGTGGCGTTGATTGGGCGGTCTTCTTACTCCCCTTATCAGGGCTGTTCATGTCGATGATCTACCCAACTTTAAACTCGAAAGGCATTTCTTGTTTTGCCGTTCAACAGCACGGTGCGGTAGCTGGGGTAATTTTGTTTTTTACCGCCCTTTCGGCTGCTGCAGGCCCATTATTAATGGGTGTGATCAGTGACTACTTTGGCCACATTCGTTACGGCTTTTATCTCGCAACAGGCTTCGCATGTTTACTGTTTTTAGCCATGCTATATAACTACTTACGTAACCCTGCTGAACAAGCGTTAGCGCAGCACAGTGCATTAAGCCACTAATTAAAAATCGTTAAAAATCAATTATCGAACATAAATTGTGCAATTTTTCACTAAAAAGACTTGCACTGTGTAAAATTATTGTTATCTTTACTTAATCGATTAAGATAGCAATTTAGACAACAAATCATCTGGGATTGAGACGAGGCACATTATGACAACACACAAACATGCCCTTTACACATTAAGCGCGCTTGCATTAGCAATAAACCAAAACTTACACGCCGAAGAGCAAGCACAACCGGAGGCCAAAAAAAGCGGCCTTGAAACAATCGTTGTAACAGGTGTACCACGCCGCACAAGCATCATGGCATCAAGCTCATCGGTTAGCAGTGTGACATTAGCTGAAATTGAAGTATCAACACCACGCTCTACCGCAGAAGCATTCAGAACTATTCCAGGTGTTCGTTCAGAATCAACAGGTGGTGAAGGTAACGCGAATATCGCGGTACGTGGCTTACCGGTTGCATCGGGCGGTGCTAAATTCTTGCAACTACAAGAAGATGGCTTACCTGTTATGCAGTTTGGCGATATTGCCTTTGGTAACGCAGATATCTTCATGCGCTTAGATTCAACAGTACAAAGTGTTGAATCAATCCGTGGTGGCTCAGCGTCGACAGCAGCAAGTGATGCCCCAGGTGGTATTATCAACTTTATTTCAAAAACAGGTGAGAACGAATCAGGTAGTGTATCAACAACGGTTGGCCTTGATTATGACTCAATTCGTACAGACTTTGAGTATGGTACGTACCTAAACGACAGCGTGCGCTATCACATTGGTGGCTTTGTTCGCCAAGGTGAAGGCCCTCGTGATACAGGATATACATCAAATAAAGGTGGGCAAATTAAGGCAAACCTAACGAAAGAATTTGATGCCGGTTATGTGCGTGTTTACTTTAAACACCTCGATGATAAAAGCGTAGGTTACCTCCCTATGCCTATGTATTCAAATGGTGACTCAATCCCAGGTTTTGATGCGCAATCAGATACGCCGCATTCTGCTCTTTTCACACAAACTCTGCGTTTAAATGGTGATAACCAAATCAGTACAGGCGATATGACCGACGGTATGAACCCAGTTGTTACCTCAGTAGGTTTTGAAGCGGCATTTGATTTAGAAAACGACTGGCGCATCGAAAACCGCTTCAGAACATCATCAGTAAGCGGTAACTTTATTTCTCTTATTCCAGCTGAAGTTGCATCTGCAAGCTCTATCGCTTCTAGTATTGCTGGTGATGGTGCATCGCTTGTTTATGCAAATGGTGGTTCAGCAGGCGAAGCCTATGGCGATGACGATTTAGCAATGCGTATTCATACATTCGATGTAACGCTAAACGACATGGGTTCAATTGTTAATGACCTTAAGCTGACTAAGTCGTTCTCTGATGACACTAGCGTTACCTTTGGTTACTTTGCATCAAGCCAATCGATTGATATGTCGTGGCTTTGGAACTCATATGTTATGGAGCTAAAAGGCGACAACGCTGCATTACTTGACGTTTACGCTGCGAATGGCGACAGCTATTCAGATAATGGCTTGTACGCTTATGGTACACCTTACTGGGGTAACTGCTGTCAACGTAACTACGATACTGAATACGAAACACGCGCACCTTACATTAACTTAGCCACTAAATTTGGCGATTTAAGCATTGATGCAAGTGCTCGGTATGATTCAGGTGAAGCACGCGGTAACTACGCAGGTGCAGTAACATCTACTATTGATATGAATGGCGACGGTACCATCTCAATTCCTGAGCAAAGTGTTGTTGGTATTGATAACGCGAACCCAAGCATTGTTAACTACGACTGGCACTACAGCTCATACTCAATTGGTGCGAACTACCAAATTGATCCAAGCTTTGCGACATTTGCCCGTTTAAGTAAAGGCGGCCGCGCGAATGCAGACCGCTTATTATTTGGTAAAGTAGAAGCAAATGGTTCGGTTGCCGAAGCGGATGCAATTGATGAAGTAAACCAATACGAAATCGGTGTGAAAAAACGTTTTGATTCACTATCAGTATTTGCAACAGCATTTTACGCAGAAACTGAAGAGCAAAACTTTGAAGCGACATCACAAAAGTTCTTTGACCGCGAGTACGAAGCGAAAGGTATTGAGGTTGAATCAACCTACTACCTTGGTGATTGGGATTTCCGTGGTAATTTTACTTGGACAGACGCAGAAATTGCTAAAGATGCATTATCGCCAGAGTTAGTCGGTAATACACCACGTCGTCAAGCTGACCTAATCTACTCACTAATGGCAACTTACAATTTTGACAAAGGTGCTGCTGGTCTAAGCTTTATTGGTACAACGGATGCTTACGCACAAGACAGTAACGACCTTAAATTTGATGGCTATACACAAGTGAATGGTTTTGTAAGTTACAATCTATCTGAAAACTTAAGCCTTTCGCTTAACGTGAACAACCTGTTCGACACCGTAGGTATCACAGAAGCAGAAGAAGGCTCAGTACCAGATAACAACATTATCCGTGCCCGTACTATTAACGGCCGTACAACGTCGCTTACTTTAAAATATTCTTTTTATTAATCACGCTCCTCCCTCGTTTTAGCCCAGTATTTACTGGGCTTTTCCGCTTTAATAACCAGCTTTTCCACTTCACTTAATCAAATACTCTTAATTACTCTCTTTCTAACAAAAACATTGATAATAAGTTAATACTTTGATCTATAATCAACTTGTGCAAGAAGTATCAACCATATGAATTAGGAACATACATGTTTGTCTCTAGCAAAAGCCACTCTTTACTCCAAGATCAATACAACGCGCTATTAGCTGAAGTTGAGGCACTTAAAGCCGACAATCACGTATTACGTGACGAAAACGAACGCTTAGAAGCAAAATTACATCAGCAAGCTGATGATGCAGACCAACTGTTCCTTGCCAACTTATTAAATAGTTCGATTGAATGTATCACGCAAATTGAGGGCGTACGCCAAACTGTACTCGACTCATACCTTGTTATCGAAGAAGAAAGCCAAGTTACTTTACAAATAAGCCAACTACTAAACGACTCGAATAACGCTCTGCAACATATTGTCAGTGAAATGGCGAGTATGGCGAGCAAAATGGGCAGTATGACCAGTAACATTACCGGCCTATCTGATATGGCGGATAGCATCAATACCTTTGTATCAACCATTTCTAAGATTTCTGATCAAACCAACTTACTCGCGCTTAACGCTGCGATTGAAGCTGCCCGTGCGGGTGAGGCTGGTCGTGGGTTTAGCGTTGTTGCCGACGAAGTGCGTACGCTTGCAACCAACACCAATAAATCAGCACAAGAAGTGTCTGATCTAGTAAAGGAGATCATCAACAAAACCAGCGAAACAGTGACCTCGGTTGAAGATATCCAGCAAAACAACACTCAGCTTTCAACAAGTTTTGATACGCTAAACAATGACTATGGTTCAATCATGAGCCACTGTGATTCGATGAAAGAAACCATTATTAATGCAGCCACACGCTCATTTGTGCAAACCGTAAAACTAGATCACATTGTTTGGAAAGGTGAAGTCTATGCGGTTGCTAATGGCACAAGTAACAAGTCGATTGATGACTTTTCAGACCATACTATGTGCCGATTAGGCAAATGGTAGAATTCAGAGCAATCAAATGGCTTCAAACAACATAACGCATTTCGTCAATTAGAAGAGCCACATCGTGAAGTTCATCGCAATGGTGTTGAAGCATTAGTCATGCTGCAAACTGGCAATAAAGACGCAGCGATTAATCACATTAATAAGATGGAAGCAGCCAGTGAACATGTGATGAATTTACTTGATCAACTCGCTAATGGGTAGTTACTCATAATTACCCCCCAGTAATTGGAATGTCCAACTATTGGGGGTCATTTCACAGATGCTCGGTCTTTTATCTATTTAAGCTAATTACTCAACTAGGCCTTCTTGTCGCACTGGCATAACAGCTCCTTGCTGCTCTTGACGCTTCACATAGCTAAACAACAACAAACACCCTAGTGCCAAGCTTGCAGCTAGCATAGAACCAAGGGTTGCGAATCTAAAACTATAAAACTGTGCAATAACCCCTGTTACCCCTGCCCCACACATAACGCCGAGTTTAATTGCGTTGGTATAAAACGCTGAGGTAAACCCTATTCGTTCGGGGAGCTGATCTTGTAATACGGTTAAGCCAATACCCGCGAAAACACCGTAAAACAGCCCATTTAAAACTTGCAGCGCGATTAAATGCCACACTTGAGTAGCAAAAAACACCCCTAAATAAAATACAATGGCACAACAAAATGCGAGGGCAAGCATCGAGACTTTACTGTATTTTTTAGCAAGCTTTGCTCCATACAGCATGATAGGAATTTCTAACAGTGCCACTACCCCCATAAACAGCCCTGGGGTATGTTCTGCAAATCCTAGTTCTGTAATGCTATAAAGCGGCAGTGCTGATGAATACATAATATTGCCCGTTGAACCAAGCATAATAGCTAAGCCTAGCAACCAAAATGATAAACTTGTTGCTTCTGCTGGCTCTAAAGCGTGTTGTGCTTTTTTAGCGCTGTAGTCAGGAATAAACTTAAATGCGAAGATTAGCGCAACCAAGGCACACACCGCAGCAAAGTAGAACGAGCGGCTAAACTCGCCTCCCGCAGCTAACAAATAACCAAGCGGCGGGCCGCCCACCCAAGCAAAGGAAATAGCAGCACGTAAACGCGAATTAAAACTGGTGATGTCGATGTTCTGCTGACGCCCAGCCCATTGTCTTGCCACGGTCATCATTTGTGGAATTGCTGCATTGCCCATCGCAAGAAACAACACGCCTGCGAGCAAGACTTGCCAAAATGCAGTGGCATTCGCAAAGGTCACTAACGCACACACCATACCTGATACAGCAACCATAAATAACTTACGCGCACTGGTGCCTTTATCAGCCATGCCACCTAGCCACTGACTAATAACTAACCCAGTAATGGTGACCGCCACCATATAAACACCCAAATATACGGGCGGTGTTTGCAGCCCTTCGACAATGAATAAGCTCATCAACGGGTTAACGAATGCTCCCATTAACCCAGTTAGCATACTTAGAAGAATAAAAATTGCACCATGCTGTTTTAGCAATGCTTTCACTCACAACCCCACATTAATACGACACGTGAATAGATATTTAAAGGGCGCAAATTATACACAGTTTTAGCGAAAACTTCATTTTGTAATACAAATAAAATTAAAACCTAATTGATAGATATAAACTATCACCTTAATAGAAACAATCAGTTTTACCAAATAAAAACACCTTCATATAATGGCTGCAACAAAACGCCAATGCCTTGGTGACTTATGAAGAGGTTTATTATGAAATTTAATCGCACACTGACTTTAAGCACACTTGCTCTTGCAATCAGCCTTCCTGCATCCGCTGCTACACTTACCAAAGACAACGGTGCAGCTGTGGGTGACAACCAAAACTCTATTACAGCTGGCCCGCGTGGCAGCGTTTTACTTGAAGACGTTCATCTAATTCAAAAACTGCAACGTTTTGCTCGCGAACGTATTCCTGAGCGCGTTGTTCATGCGCGTGGTACAGGTGCACATGGTGTGTTTGTTGCGAGTAAAAACCTTGAAGACCTAACCATTGCTGCGCCATTTGCACAAGCAGGCAAAGAAACAGAGGTATTCGTTCGTTTTTCATCAGTTATTCACGGTAAAGGTAGCCCTGAAACTCTACGTGACCCACGCGGTTTTGCTACTAAGTTTTATACCGATCAAGGTAACTGGGACTTAGTGGGTAATAACTTACCGGTGTTCTTTATTCGTGATGCAATTAAATTTCCAGATATGGTGCATTCATTAAAACCATCTCCAGTTGATAACATTCAAGATCCAAATCGCTTTTTTGATTTTTTCTCACATGAACCAGGTTCAACACATATGTTGACATGGGTTTATAGTGACCATGGAACACCAGCAAGCCTGCGTAAAATGGATGGCTTTGGGGTGCATTCTTATAAAATGATCAACAAAGACGGTGACGTAAAATACGTAAAATTTCATTGGCTTAGCCAGCAAGGTATTGAAAACTTAAATGCTAAGCAAGTTGCTGAAGTACAAGGTAAAGATTTTCAGCACTTAACCCGTGATCTGTATCAAGAAATCAATAACGGTAATTTCCCGAAATGGGATCTATATATCAAAGTATTAGACCCATCTGAACTGGATGACTTTGATTACAACCCATTAGATGCAACAAAAATGTGGTTAGGTGTTAAAGAAACCAAAGTAGGTACCATGACACTAAACCGTATGCCGGGCAACTTCTTCCAAGCAACAGAACAAGTCGCTATGGCCCCTGCGAATATCATTCCGGGTATTGAACCATCAGAAGATCGTTTATTACAAGGTCGTGTGTTTTCATATGCCGACACCCAAATGTATCGTCTAGGTGCAAACCACCAGCAGTTGCCAATTAACCGCGCCAAAGTAGAAGTGGTTAATTACAACCAAGACGGTGCGATGAACTTTGGTCATACCACAAGCAATGTGAACTATCAGCCAAGCCATGAAAACGTGCAAGAAAACCCAATTGCTCGTAAGGCACAAACGAAGCTGGCTGGCTATGTACAACAAGCAGCGATTAAAAAGCAGCAAAACTTTGCTCAAGCTGGCGTGTTATATCAAAGCTTTACTAAACAACAACGTACAAACCTGATCAACAACTTAGCGGGTGATTTAGGGAAGGTAAAAGATAGCAAGGTAAAGCACATTATGCTCAGCCACTTTTACAAAGCAGACAGCGAATATGGTACGCGCTTAACCAAAGCCGTCGGCGGTAACCTAGCGACGGTGAAAAAACTAGCAAGCTCACTTTAATTCACTCTCCCAACCTTGATGAGGAAGGCACGTCCTTCCTCTTTTTTAGGAGTTAACTATGCGTATTTTTGCTTTTCTACTGCTGAGCCTTTTATTAACAAGCAACCCAGTAAATGCTGAACAGCAAACAGATTCACAGACACAATATCAAACCTTACTTGCCTATTATTTTGCTGCTGCGCGAACTGCAGAGAACGACATCATTGAACAATTTGTTGAGGCCGGACTGCCAATCAACAGCGTTAATGAAAAAGGCTATACCGCGCTGATGATTGCCACTTATCATGGCCATAAACAAACGGTAAACCAACTTTTAGCATTAGGCGCCAATGCGTGTCTTGAAGATAAACGCGGCAACACCGCTTTAATGGCAGCTATTTTTAGAGGTGAATTTAGCATCGCTAAAACGTTAATAAAACAAGACTGCGACACTGAGCACGCAAATAAAGCAGGGCAAACCGCCGAAGCATTTGCAGCACAATTTGGTCAACAGCATGTACTTGCTTTGCTTACGCAATATAAAAAAGCGAAACAATAAAAAAAGCCCAGCGGAAACTGGGCTTTGAATAGTAGAACAATATTAGTCGAACGATACCGTTACTGGGTTAGAGCAAACGGTTTCAGTTACACATACCTTGTACTCATAGCTTGGTAACTCAGCATTACGCTCTACATCACGATAGAAACCACGATCAGCTACTGTTTCAAGTAGTTCTCCGTTACGGTAGATGCTTACTTGATCAGCGACTGTTTGCCAGCTTAAATCAACACGCATAGTACCTAAACGCGTTTTACTTGAGCGTTTAAGCGATAACTCAATTTCAACATCAGATACCACAACCGTTTGCGTAAACGTATCTGTTTGGCCTTCGCTATCTGTTGCTGTTAGCGTCACTTCATAGCTACCCGCTTCGGCATAAGTATGTAGTGGATTTACATCTGTCGATGATGCACCGTCACCAAAGTCCCATGCCCAAGAGACAATATCATTATTGCTATCTGTGCTTGTATTGGTGAAAGTTACATTTAAACCTGATGCTTCAAATGCAAAACCTGCTTGTGGTGGCTGCGGGCTTACTTCACCAATTGCGCTGAAAGTAAGTGACCAGCTGTTTAATGTACCTGTATCAGCAGCCAGTACGTCTTTGACATTAAGTACCCAATCACCTGTTGCAACTTCACCATTAAAGTTAGCCAGCGAATAGCTTTGTACTAAGTCATCTGCGCCACCTCCTGATTGGCTGTGAAGCGTTGCAGTTGTTCCTCGCGGCGACGTTAACGTAACGATTAAATCACCAATATAAGTATGAGTAATATCAATACTTGCATCCGTTGAGAATACTGTCAGCTCGTCAGCAACAGTTATTATTGAATCAATACCTGTGTCATCGTTATCTGGAATAGTCAAAGGTGTTTCATTTGAGTAAGTAAAATCATTTAAGCCAACAGGATTAACAAATAGTGACACAGTGCTTTGTTTTGCAAGTTCACCTGACGTTGCATCAACAACAAAACTATAACTACCCCAAGCCGTTTCTTCTTGTGTGGGAACTGTTAATGTAACTACATCACCCGGCACTGCTTCAGTTTGCGATAGCGTTGCACCTTCTAAATCAGCTTGAAGAGCTAGGTTAACAACGCCTTCCCACTCGGCAATTGAGCCAATTTCAAAGGTATAGGTTGCAGTTTCACCTGCGGTGATTTGTTGCGAACCTGGCGAAACCGAAATTCTGAAGCTTGGTGTCGGATCAGCTTGTTCAAGCGCTTGATGCACATTTAAACGATTACCCGATACCGTTTTACCTTGCAGTGCTTCATTTTGGTCACCACTATTCATTAACAGTTCTTTTAGCTCAAGCGCTGTTAAATCAGGGTTGATTGATAACACCAGTGCCGCAGCACCTGCAACATGCGGTGTGGCCATTGAAGTACCAGAATAGCTTGCATAACCATTACCAGGTACAGTTGATAAAATTGCACTACCTGGTGCACCTAAATCAACACTGGTTAAACCCCATTGTGAGAAGCTCGACATATTGTCTCTGCTATCAGTGCTGGCAACTGATAACACACTCTCGTGCTCGTAGTTTGACGGGTAATGCGGGTTTTGGTCGTTATCTACCGCATCATTACCTGCCGCTGCAACAAATAGAATATCAGCTTGCTCGCTTGCAGTGATCGCATCTGCCAATGCTTGGCTAAAGCCACCGCCACCCCAGCTGTTATTTAAAACACGTACATTGACGCCTTGGTTTTTAAGATCAACCATGTAATCGATACATTTTATCGCATCAGATGTAGAGCCTGTACCATCCGCACTTAAAAATTTACAGCCTACAATTGATGCTTCTTGGTTTACACCGACTACACCTGTACTGTTATTGCCTGATGCACCAATAGTACCTGATACATGCGTACCGTGGCCCTGATCATCCATAGGGTCACCAGCATCAGTAATTGCATTAATACCATGCACATCATCGATGTAACCATTACCATCGTTATCAATACCATCACCTGGAATTTCACCAGGATTTATCCACATATTGTCCGCTAAATCCTCATGGCTGTAATCGACACCTGTATCAATTACACCAACAACAACATCACGACTCCCTGTTGAAATACTCCACGCTTCAACAGCATCTATATCAGCATCTTCTATACCACCGGTTTGTCCTTCATTATGCAACCCCCATAATTGAGAGAAGTCAGGATCATTCGGCACATTTGCTATTGATACACGATAATCAGGTTCAACATATTCAATTGCAGCATGGCTTTGCAGACGCTTGATAGCTTCTTTGCTGCTCATACCAGCAATTTTAAATTTAGCTAAACGACCAGATAAAATTGCTGAGTAATTGTCATCAACACCATCTTGGTTAACATCACTAATAGTCGCTTTCACTAGGTTACGGGCATTTTCTCGCATCGCGACAGAGGTGCCAGCTTTATACATGACCAAAACTGAGTCTTCGCTTGCACCGACTACGGTCGCTTTTGCTGGAGTGCTTATTTGCGCAGCACCTAAACATGGTAATAAAGCTAGGCTGAGTACAGATAATTTAGTTTTCATATTTTCTATCCATAATTAGTTGAACTGGCCGAGGGGTAGACTCGACCAACAAAGCTCATTACTTCTGAATGAATATCACATGGCATATTTTATAAATGGCAAATCACATTCAACTAGCAAGGAAAATACCTATTGAAACAAAAAATCCACACTTTTAAATGAGAAAAACAATATAAAACCGCCAAATAAAGCACTTTTTAATGAGTTTCTTGTTTAGGAACTCAACCCATATTAACTAGCACTTTTTGACCACCTCCAGCTTGTTAATTAAACAAAAAATTAACAAACCCAACTTAAGACCTTGAAAATAAATAATATTAAAAACAGCAAAAAGTGATGATTTTTTATTCCTAAAAATCAGCCTAGAGTAATTACTTGTTAATCTAGAATTCAGATTATCAACGAGTAGTAAATACGTTTCATTCACTTCTGAACGTCACAAAAGAATATCACGCACTTAATCCGGCAAGGCATGCCGGTACATAGTTCTAAACCAAAAACATTAGAACTTTGATTAATAATAACTGAAAGGAAATAATCATGAAGTTAAAAAGATCTCTACTCACATGCGCAATTACCTTCGCTTTGGGCTCAAGCTTTACTGCATACGCTAATATTGATGATAAAGCTCAATCAAGCTCAGAGCTTGCTACACAAGTAGCTGTGCAAAGCACAATCAGCTCAGTTTCGATTGATCAAACATCGACATCTGGAATAGGTAACTCACATGTTGTTATACAGCAAGGTACTGGTCAAACTGCGGAAACAACCAGTATGGGTGATGGTAATTTACTTGAGGTTACTCAAACACAAACGAGTAACTTATCACTCGTAAGTGCAACGGGTAATTTTAATACTATAACCCACAATCAAAATGGCACACTCAATGGTGCGTTATCCGAAGTTACTGGTACAGACAATACAATTGATGTGGCACAGCAAGGTGCTGGCTTCTTTGGCATTAATAATGAGGCAATTAATATCATCGAAGGTGACGCAAATACGATTGAAGTCAATCAAGGTGATGGTGGTCATTGGTTATATAACTTCAATATGCAAGGTAACGACAACACAATTAGTGCATCGCAGGTAGGTTTATTAAATGAAGCGACATTCAATGTAGTTCAAGGTGATGATAATACACTTGAGGTAGCACAAGACGGTTTATTCAATGCATTTACTTCGGATGAAATCGTTGGAAACAGTAATGAAATTATTATTGATCAAACCGGTTCTTTCAACAGCGCTATACTCACCTCATTGCGTGGAGATGCCAATGAAGTAGAGTTTGAACAAGATGGCGATTCAAATAGTGTTGTTATTGCTGAAATCACTGGCAATGATAATGAAATTAACGCTGATCAAGAAGGCAATAGTAATAGCTTTGAGTCTGCTGTAATGATGGGTGATGGAAACGCTCTTTTAGTTAATCAAGCACAGGATAATAATACCGTCACTCTTGACGCTATTGGCAATGATAATGAACTAACAGCATTTCAAAATGGTAACGGTAACGACGCTTACCTAGGCGCCGTAGGCGACGAAAATGAATTCACCACCAACCAAATTGGTGATGCTAACAGTGCACATATCGCAAACTTTAATGGTAGTGATAATGACGTTGATATTAGCCAGGCTGGTAATGAAAACACTGTACTTGTGCAGTCGTCATACCCTGACACTTCTCTAACTTCAAATAATAACGAAATTACCGTTAACCAAGAAGGTAGCTTAAATGAAGCTGCTCTTACATTTGCAAGCGTTCTTGATAGTAACAGTAACCAAGTTTCATTTGCACAAAGTGGTGAGTTGAATGCGATAGATCTCATTATGGAAGGTAGCGGCCATTCTGTTGATATCAGTCAGACTGGCTCTGAAAACTTTGTAGTAGGTGTTGATCAAGGTGCTTTTTTGGTCGGTGGCGAGAATAACTCATTTGTTGTTGTGCAAGAAGGTAACGCGAACCTTGTTGAGGGCTCAATTATTGGTTCTAACAACGCTGTGATGATCACACAAATTGGTGATGGCAATATCGCAACTGTAACTCAAGAGTAAACTGTTAGGAGGGAGCTCTGCTCCCTCATTCAATTATGAAAACACAACTTTTAATCCGTATTTATTGCATTTTTTTAGCTTTCAATTGTTTTACAAGCCAAGCGAAAGAACTCGAGATTGATGGTCTTGTGCTCGACAGAAGCATAAGCCGTTTTGGGCATCAATTTTACTTTGAGTTTGCGAACCTCTGGCGCGATCTCCCTTCTACGGCTGGCTTTAATATCGAAATAAAAGAAACGGTATTACCGCGAGCAGGCACACGACTCGTACTAAGAATGAATAATCAAATCGTGTATGTCACTTACTTAGGCCGTCGCCTTGAACCTTTGGATGAGCGTGTAAAACAAGCAATGTACAGCGTTATGGACGCGATGGCGCGTAGTCAGATGCAACAATCATCACCGGATATGGCAAAAAATGGATGGTAAAATGAAATATATCATTACACTAATAATAATTTTCAACTTACAAACTAGCTGGGCGACTGAACTCGTTTATACCCCAATTAATCCCAGTTTTGGCGGAAGCCCGCTCAATGGCAATATGTTATTAAGTAAAGCACAATCACAGAATAAGCATAAAGCCCCCATTATTGAGCAAAATTATGCAGATAAATTTCAAGATTCACTTGAGCGAACTTATCTAAACCGTATGGTCAGAGAAATCACCGATATGGCATTTGGTGAAGAAGTAGATGACAGCATTTTCAATGGCGACTCGTCATTTATCACCGGAGACTATGAAATACAAATTATCACCAGTACCACCGACACCATCACTGTTAGAATAACAAGCATACTAGATGGCACTGTGACAGTTATTGAAGTACCGAGGTTTGAATAATGATTAAGGTAATTTTAAGTGCGATACTATTGATACTTACAGGCTGCTCATCAATTGGCAACCTTGTTCCACCAAGCAAGGGGTTAGCCGAAACATTAGAACCAACCGAAACGTTTAGAGCCCTACAAGCACTACCTCATCCTATGGGCAGTATTCCTGTTTCTGTTTATTCATTTAGAGATCAAACAGGTCAATACAAACCACAAGCGAATGTGAGTTCATTTTCAACCGCCGTCACGCAGGGTGCAAACTCAATTTTAGTACAAGCTTTGCACGAATCTGATTGGTTTATTCCTGTTGAACGTGAAGGTTTACAAAATATCTTAACTGAACGAAAGATAATCCGTGCTGCACAAGCAGAAAATAAGGATTTACCTGAACTCCCTCCCCTCACAACTGCAAAAATAATTCTTGAAGGAGGAATTATTAGCTACGACACCAATATTAAAACGGGTGGTATTGGTATGGAGTATTTTGGTATTGGTGCATCTGAGCTGTACAGAGAAGATGCAATCTCAATCTACTTGCGCGCTGTGGATGTTCGAACGGGTCAGGTACTACTATCGGTCGCCACCAGCAAAAAAGTACTAAGCCAAGAAATGCGTGCCGGCTTTTTCCGCTATGTGAGTTATAAACGACTTGCCGAAGCAGAAGCAGGCTATACAGACAATGAGCCTATGAGTATATGTGTTACTCAAGCGATCGAAAAAGCGCTTAGTGACTTAATCCTAAAAGGCATCAATAAAGGTATTTGGTCAGCTAAAACGGTGTAACTTAATCTAGGGCGCTGATAACAGCGCCATTGATACAATGGCTTATAAAACCCAAGCCATGTTTTACTGCCTTTGCAAAGATAAGCTCACAGCCATATAGTTTTGTGCCCAATTAGCAAGTTCAACACGATTACGCGACGCTGTTTTTTTGAATGCACTATAAAGGTGAGTTTTTACCGTGTGATCGCTAATATTCAAGCTTTCAGCTATATCGCGATTACTTGCTCCTTGTGCGAGTAAATGAATAACTGATTTTTCACGCTTGGTAAGTGAATTTAGGTCTATTTCCGTGCCAGTTGTATCATTGTTTGTATTAAACTGGTTTCGTGAAATAGCCGACCACATATAGTTAAATACGACGGAGATGCTCTTTGAGCTAAAAAATAGCTCGCCATTGAGCACTTTCATTAGTCCAGAAAAAATATCTTCTGGCGATTGCTCCGCAAAAAATACGCCTTTTATACCATTGAGAAGTAAATTCTTTTCGCACACAGAATTAACTTCAGCATTAAAAATAACCACTCGATTTTTTTTTGCTAGTTGCACTAACTCTGCTGGAAGCAAGTCAAGCCAATAAGCTCCTGCGCTATCAATAAGATAAAGATCAAACTCCCCGCGCGATGACTCCAATGGGAGCCGCGAATCAATTTTAACGCGTACAAAGAACGCATCTAACATTTTGATTAAATATTGATAATTTTGGCTACGGTTTTGTGATGATGGTTGAGCCTTTAGAAAAACAGAAGTTGATTGAATCATTTTATTTCCTCCTTGAAATACCCAATTAACAATACCTAGTTTAGATACATGATTCAATCAAAATTAACTTAGTATTTATAAATACTTATGAATAAGGAAGGACAACAAAATTTTTTACTTATGTTAAAATAGAATTTCAAATTGCTATTTTTTAAGCAGTTTATAGAATCGAGATGTTACTCCATTAGTCCAACCAAACCCTTGCTGAACAATGTACTCTCCTCCACAAGCACGGTCTCTAATGTTGCATACATTGTATTTCTCAAGCAGGCACTTATCCTCAGAAAAACGCACTTCAATCATGCTTAGCCAATTTTCCATAATGCTTTCAGCTTCGCTGACAAAGCCATATTCAGTTAAACCTTTTACAGCAAACCATTGCAGCGGCGCCCAGCCATTAGGACTATCCCATTGCTGTGGTGTACTACACAATGTTGTCACTAAACCACCGGATTTTAAAAACTCACTCATCAGTTTTTTCTTCACTTGTTGAGCTTGTTGTACAGATGCAGCGCCTACAAACAAAGGTACAGCCATTGCCATTGAATCAACACTGCTTTGCTGATTGAGTCGAATGTTGTAATCACGATAAACACCCGCCTCAGAATTCCAACAATAGATATTAATTGCATCTAAGCGCAGTGTAGCCTGCTCAGCAATCGACTGACTCTTTTGTTCTTCACCAAGTAAACGGTAAAAACGCGCAAGGGTTTGCTCTAGGTTATACAATAAACTATTCAAATCAACAGGTATGATATTGGTCGTTTCAATACTTTTCAGATCGCTATGATCGCTTAGCCAACGACTACTAAAATCCCAGCCAGACTCGCATGCCGCACGGATATGTTGAAAATAGCTTTGTTGCTGCTCAGTTGTCAGCCCTTCAGCATCATGTAAATCTTCTTTTAATGACTCTGGGCGAGGCGTTGCCGCACTATCCCAATAGCGGTTTAAAATAGCCTTATTGGGCATTTTTACGACACGCCTAATAGCAGGCGTTTCATTGCTTAGGTCGTTACAGCCTTGCATCCAAAATTGATACTCAGCCTCAAGTGCTTTTACAGCGTTTCCCAGCCAAGTTAAATCTGCTTCATGTTTATATTTCGCATCCCATAACATCGCTATCATTAACGCCAAAACAGGTGGTTGCGAGCGAGAGCTATAATAAACACGGTTACCATTTGGGATACAGCCATTACGCTTTTGTAGGTCAATAAAGTTATTAACCATGGCTTCAATGGTTGCTAGGTCGCCAGTATCTTCTAAACCTAAGGCAGTAAAATAACTATCCCAATAATAAATTTCTTGAAAACGGCCTCCCGGCACAATGTAGTCAAACTGAAGTGGCATCAGTGAGCTTGCTAAGTCAGTATCAGCATTGCGATGCAAGTGCGGCCATAAATCAAGAATGTACTGCTTAACAGATGCGGTGTCTAATTTAGCTGTCGGAATGGACTGATCTGCAAACACAAAGTTCGACATAACAAATTTACGCAGCTCATCACCTTTTAAAGGACCTACAAGTTGATACAACTCACAGGCACTTTGCCAAGATAAGTTTGGCACTGCATCAGCAAACATTTTTGAATCAGCAAACACTTCAGCTAGCTGTACGTCTTTAAATAATTGGCTATTAACGAAGTTCATGATAATCCCTTATTCTGCGCTTGAAGCCGCTTGATATTGTGATTTTAGAGTGATTTTTTTAAAGACTGAAACGGTGATTAGTAGCAAGGTTATTGGCACTAATGTGAGATAAAACGCATGCTGCCCGCTAAATTTATCAAATACAAAGCCCGTAATAATTGAGCCTGTTGTTCCTCCTAATGCTGAGAAAACCACGATTAAACCTGTCATAGCAGCATGCTTGTGCTTAGCTAGTGAACTCAGCATCACAGAGTTGAGTAATGGGTAAATCGGCGCCATAAAAAAGCCAATCAGCGGCAGCATGTATGCTGCAAAAGGCACATCAAACACACTTTTTATTTGGCTTCCATCTACATCATGAGTCAAAGGCAACACTAATAATACAAGCACACCCATGGCAACCAAACAGCCCATTAGCATACTAAACCAACTAATAAACCTAAGTACTTGCCCTGCTACCAAACGACCAAGCGCTAACGCAGCGGCAAACAAACTGGCAAGTTGAATACTGACATCAACAGGTAATTTTAAAACTTGATTATTAAAGGTAGGTAACCAAGTGCCCACACCTTGCTCTATTAGTACATACATAAATGCACTAGCAACAAAAATAAGCACCAGAGGTTGATAAGTCAGCTTTAACATATCAATAAAATCATGCAGCTGAGATTGCTGGTTGGCTTTTAATTCTGGCGATTTTATTGGTGCCGCAATCACAGAAACAAACGCCACTGCAACAATTGCTGCAAGCAAGTAATAAACATTTAACCAGTGACTACTTTGCGGGTTATCAGCGTCTATAAATAGCGCAAAAATCCAATAGCCCGACAGCACGCCAAGCATAAACACCCCTTCAATGGTGTTTAATAACGCTGAATGTTTATTAGCATTATCAGTCACTTGACCAATAACAGAGTAAACAGAGATTTTCATAACAGCAAAGCTACAACCTATTGCAGCAAAGAGCGCTTTTAAGACCCAAAAATCAGCAATGCTCGGAACAACTAAGCACATCACTGCAACCAATAATAAAGCGCCGAGCATGGCCACTTTATAGCCTATACGAGGGATAAATGACGCCACTAAAAATGACACAATGGCAATACTTAGATCCTTAAATCCTTCAAGAACAGACGCCTGAGTTTTGCTTATATCTAAGCTATTGATTGCTTGTAAAATAACAGTGCCCACACTATTGAGCATAATAGCAAAGACAAAATAGCTGCATGCCAGCGCGATGGTTATTCTTATAGGATTCATTCACTTCAACCTATGATTATTTTTATTCAGTCTAGTTTAGCGCAAAATAAAATGCAAACGTTTGCATTTAAAATTACACATCATGCTAACATTCAATAGACTTAGCGCTGGCTCGACTGCCTATTTACGAGTTCTATTTCAACAACTTGAGATTCTACCGACTGTCCTGCTAACTGGGCTAACAACTTTTCAACAAGAATAACCGAGGCTCGTTGGGTATTTTGTTTAATACTCGACAAAGAAGGATGACTGATATCCGCCATAGCAATATCATCAAAGCCAACCAGTGCAACATCGGTTGGAATACTAATATAACGCTCTTTTAGCGCTTTCATCGCACCAAAAGCCACCATATCACTACACGCCATAATGCCATCAAAACACAGCCCTTTTTCTACCAATAACTGGTTAATTCCTTTGTAAGCAGCACTACTGGTAATATCAATAGAGACCACGTGAGGTGTAGCTTTTGCTTCAGAAATAGCATCTAAATAACCGCGGTGGCGCTCTCCTATTTCAGCATGCCCAGGATCACCTAAAAACAAAATATCTTTAGCGCCATTTGCCAATAAGTGCTCAGTTGCAAGACGACCACCTAAATAATTATCACTCCCGACAATAGGATAGTTACTTTTACTTTTAGGATCTCCCCACACAACTAAAGGGACGCCTGCATTTGCAGCAGTTTCAATATTTGCTTGGCTTTTACCTTGACCAACCACAATGATGCCATCGGCTCGGCGACTATTAATAAAATAGTTAGCCCAATCATCACTGGCCATAAATGAGTTTGATAGCAAAAGCTCAAGGCCATGCTTGTTCAAAGCAAGGTTAATCTCACCTACAACTTTAAGTAAAAATGGGTCGTTAATTGACTGTTCTGTATCGCCATCAAGATTAATGATTACAGCGACAACATTTGTTTTTTGAGTACGTAAACGACTAGCAGCTGTGTTTAAACTAAAGTTGTGTTTTTTAGCTAATCGTTGAAGCATTTCTCGCGTTTCTTTTTTTATCAATGGGTTATCATTGAGTGCACGAGATACAGTCGATGTGGAAACACCGGCCAACTTGGCTAAATCAGCTAACTTTAGTTTTTTATCATTCATGATGCTAACACAGAGCCTTACTAAATATAGAAACAAGCAATATACCATTAATCAGCGCAATCCGCTGCGCCGTAGGAAATATTATTTTTCCCAATGTATACATGAACAAACGTAGATGATGTTCAAAAATCCGACAAAGAACTGCAAAAAACAATTGCAAACGTTTGCATAACATTCTAAGGTTTAAATAAGCATTGCATTAACATCTTTAAAACAGCTGTTATCGCTTTGCACTCAACAATACAAAGAATGGGAACACACAATGACAACTACATACACACGCAGTGCGCTAGCCTCTGCAATTTTGCTAGCTTTAAGTGGCCAAACTGTTATGGCCGAAGAGCAAACTGAACAGCCAGCTAAAGAAAAAGTTGAACGTATTATTGTATCTGGTACACCAGCAGGTATTGGCGTACGTAAAATTGATGCAGGCTATGCCGTAACCAATATCGATGCTGATCAAATTGTTAAATTATCGCCAAAAAGTACGGCTGATTTGTTCAAAGCCGTACCAGGTGTGTGGGTAGAAAGCTCGGGGGGTGAATCTGGTGCGAACGTGTTTGTACGTGGTTTTCCTGGCGGTGGCGATGCTCCATTTTTAACCTTAAGCCTTGAAGGTTCGCCAATCTACCCTGCGCCTACTTTGTCATTTTTAGAAAACTCGTCGTTATTCCGTTTAGATGAAACCATCGAAACAATGGAAGCACTGCGCGGTGGCCCAAACCCTGTTGTATCTAACGGCCAACCTGGTTTAACAACTAACTTCCGCCTTAAACGTGGTAGTGAAGATACCGAAGGCGTATTCAAATACACAACCTCAGATTACGACTTACAACGCATTGACGCTATGGTTAGTGGTGAGATTTCTGATGACTTATACTTCATGGTGGGTGGTTATGTTAAACGCTCTCCAGGTATTCGTGATGCAGGTTTCACATCAGAAAAAGGCAGCCAGTTCACAATTAATATCACTAAAGAGTTGGAAAACGGCACTATTAATTTATACACCCGTCAAACTGACGACCACGGTGCTTGGTACTTACCTACGCCACTAAATGTTGACGGTGTTGATGCAAGCTACACACAACTAGGAACTTTAAATCGCCAAGCGACAATTTACACAGGCGCAAATAATGACGAGCAACAAATCGACTTAGGTGAAGGCCGTGGATGGAAGGGCCATGTTTCTGGCGGTAGCATTAAGCTTGAATTCGATAACGGTTGGAGTTTCACAGATCGCTTTAACATCACCAAGGGTGATGCAAACACGTATGGTTTAGTGCCTGCTAGTTCTGCAACAACGGTTGGCGCTGTTGCTGATAATGGTGAAACAGCAACAGGTGCGGTAACTGGCACAGAATATAATGCAGGCACAGCGGTTCAACAACTTGGCCGTTGGGTGGTTTTAAAAGAAATCAGCGCATTTACCAATGATTTAGCATTTGCTAAAAAGCTTGATAACTTATCACTGGCATTTGGTTATTACACAGCAAGCACATCAGCAAATGACTGGTGGAGCTTAGGTAACACAGCGTATCACGTACTTGAAGCGGGCGGCGAAATGCTAGACGGCATCGAATGTAATGCAAGTGTTGATGGTTGTGACTTCAACTACGATATCAACTCTACAGGTGATGCGCGCACCAATGCTTTTTACACAACGGCTCAGTATAAATTCAACGATGACTTTACACTTGATGCTGGTGTTCGTTTTGAAAACCACGAAGTAGAATACTCAGTTGATGAAGGTCTTGATGGCGTAATCGACAAGTCTGTTCAATATGACGAAAGCAAAACATCGTGGACAACGGGTATTAACTACTCAATTAACGATGACATGGGTGTATTTGCCCGCGTAAACCGTGGTTACAAAATGCCTTACTTTGACGACTTCCGCGATAACTTTGATGCATACGAAGGTGGCGAAAAGCTAATTAAAGAAGTAACACAAGCCGAGTTTGGTTATAAACTATTAACTGATAGCACCGATTTCTATGCAACACTTTTCACAAACGAAGTAAAAGGTGACACCTTTGTTCGTCGCCCAGGCGTACCAGCAGAAATCTTAACCAACGAAGCCTACGGTATTGAGCTTGATTATAACTACAACCACGAATCTGGTTTCTCAGTTAACTTAAATTCAACGCTTCAAGAAACTGAAATCACTGAAAGCCCAAGCAACGAAGGTAACGAAAGCCAACGTCAGCCAAAATGGCAAGTACGTGTAACACCAAGCTACGACTTTGAAGTAAGTGGCATGTATGCAACCTTATACGGCACAATCTCAGCGGTTGATGACCGCTTCGGCAACAACGAAAATACAGTTGTGTTAGAAGGCTACGAAAAAGTAGACTTAGGGTTAATTGTTGAGCCTATGGAAGGTATTAAAGTGCAGTTAGCGGTTGATAACTTAACTGACGAGCAAGGTATCACTGAAGGTGACCCTCGTAATGCGGATGCACCGAATGGTCGTTACATTATGCCTCGTACTACACGCTTAAGCATTAGCTACGAGTTTTAAGCGATTCTCCCAAACCCCTTGATTGAAAGAATCAATACCCAAGCCACAGTGTTTTATAACCTGTGGCTTTTTACTAATCTAAGGCGCTAAAAACAGCTCTCTAATTAATGCGCTATCGCTACTTTTAGCATGCGCTTGCAAAGCACGTATGAAATCCATAGAAGTTGCGGGTCGATTTGGGTATGCATAGTTTTTCCAAACAGACTTGAGTGCTTTTATGATCACTTCATCACCTACTTTATTCCTTAGCTTTGCAAACACAATTGTCGCTTTAGAATATTGCTCATAACTTTTTGTTGAATTTATAAATACCTGTTTAGCTGAAGTGTCTGCCCGTAAAGCTTGCTCATACCGCCTAGTTTCGTAATCAACGAGTGCATTCATCGCCGCTTTTCCGTAACGCTTTTCTATCATGACTAACTCTATGTACTTCGCCATCGATTCAACTAAAAAGGCACTGTCATCAGGAACGCTGTTACCTATATCATGACCAAACCACTGATGAGCCGTTTCATGAACTGCGCGCCGATAGCGCTGATCAAAACCAGCATCAAAGCTAGGAGATGCCCTAAAGCCAACTTTATTACCAATAAGTATAATCTCAGGCAAGGCATAACCCGTTCCACCAAACTTGGGCGCGGCAACTATGCTCAATGTTTTTGCTTTATAAGCAACAATATTATCTTTAAACCAAGTCAGTGTATCTTTCATCGCCTGCATATTAACTGCCATTGAATCTGATGACTCAGTTAAGTTTTTTCGAGGTGCATATACCTGTAATTTTACCTCATCTAGTAGCTCTGTTATTGGCGGTTCTGGGATAGAAATCCATGCAGGTAGATTATTAAATGCCGTATCCGTTTTAAACTTAAAAACTTCGCGATTATCTTCGCGCTGATGGGCTATTTGTGTGCCTTGCGTCACAACATGATAGCCAATTGCGGTTGATATCGTGCTCGACATAGTTATGCGATCATATCTCTGTGGTCTATTTCCCTTAACAGCAAACAGCTCTGACGGTACAGAAATTAACTTATTTAGCAAACCATGGTCTTTGCGTAGATGGCGGTCTGTTAGTTCGTAATTTACTTGATACCCAACCGTTGGCAATACGGGAACCGCACGAATATAGCTAAACTCAGGAGTGAGAACTTGATGCCCCACTGCGGGCCAAAGCTTTGCTTGGTGAACTTCAAACTGCGTGGTGAGCTTTGTGATTTCACCTGGTTTTATAGCAGACTCAAATTCATACACTGCTTGATTTAATGATGGATAAAAAGCAACTTGGTTTGCACCTGCAATTTTTATGTCTGCCCATTTATAAAAGCCTGCTCTGCCAACTAGGATACGTTTTATAGCAATAGAATGAGGGTTGGTTAGAGTATATTTGAGTTCAAATTGTGCAAACTGTTTATCAGGATAAAAATCAATATTAGCATCAATATGACTAATGATTGGTTGTTCTTTATATTTCCAATGAGCAAATGTGCTTTCGTAGTTGGCTTTAAATGCTTCACGTTTATGTGAGTTAGTTAACGGCTTTTCTGCCACTAAATTAAAATGCAACTGCGCAAATAAATAAACAGATAAAAGGACAGGCAGCACTAACCATGTATCTTTCACTTTTATGGCCCGTCTTCCAAGCCCAGCACCACGATGATTATAAAGCTGACTTATGACAACAAAACTCAGTACCGCGACAATCCACACTCTCATATATGGCCAATAACTGTTTACACTCGCTCGGTATCCCCAAAACTCGCTAGGAGCTTGTAACGGTGTCCAGGCTAGGCTCCAAAAAGTATGTGTGAGACCAAAGGAAGTCATTACCGGCGTAAACTTGAGTAGTAAGATAACGATAACAACTAAGCCAGCCACTAAGGAGGAGCGGAAAATATTGAAAAGACATATACTCACCCAAGCAACTAAAGTAAGTGGCAACAACATTAGAGCGAGTATATAAATATGCTGACTAGCATGGTACTGACTGCCAGCAAACCACTCAGCAAAAGAAGCTCCCAAAAAGCTCATAACAGAAAAAACAATTGCTAAAGTCGCTACCGTGAATAATTGGCTGTGTAAAAGCGTTGCCGTTTTTACTGGTGATGCAGCAATCAATTCAGCCATATGAAACCGCTTTGCCGCACAACTAACCTGCCAACTCCAAAGCACAAGTAATAAACAGCCAATGAGCAAATGCATATCAAACGCATAATGGTTAATTGCATCTATACTCGTAGGGCTAACCACGCTCATTGCTTCTGCATATTCAAAAGAGGACGCAACGCTGTTAAATACAATGACTGACCACAATACTAAAGTCAGTTGTGTTATAGGAAGCTTGAGTACATTTAAAATTGAAACTTTATAAAGTGTTAAAAATATGAAGCAATTGTGCCCTTTTGGTGCAATACCCTGGTATTGCACTTTTAAATTTAAGACTGGCTCTGAGGCCTTTGTACCTTGTTTAATATTCTTCTTAGTGGTGCGAACTGCCACAATATAGATAACAATTGTAAGTGTTACTACCATCAACCGATTTATTACAAGCGCCCAATATTGAGGCTCTAGGAAGCCCGCAATAATCGTGGAGTAAGCAAAAGGATCAAGCCAAATAGATGCCTGATATAAAGACTCACTTATAATACCACTACCTGCCAAAATAGGATTGCCGGTAATACTTGCGAAAAACAAATAACCAACCCATATGGCACCCAGAATAGTGTAAGTTACCAATGTACTTTGAAACCGCTTACAAACCCAATAAGCCATAACCACCAGAAAGCTACAATTTGGAATAAGCACCAAAAAACTATTTAAGAATAGAGAGTTAACAGCTTCCCAATCAAAGCCTTGCACTCTTAACTGCCAATACCAAACTATCAAAGATCCTATAAAAGAAATCATGATAAGACATAGTAGTAAACTCGCTACACGAAACAGCTCTCTGTATTTTGAAGTAATCGGGGTTACACCTATCAGCTCATCCATGTTGTGTAGTTGGTCCCGTAAAAAAATAGCAGGGGCAAGTATTCCCACTAATACGGCAAGCTGCATCATATGTATTGATATTAGGTGTAAAGAAAATTGTTTAAGGGTATCCCCCTCTTCAATAGCCAAACCTGAAGATAATGTAAATGCAAAAAGTGGCGCAAACACACAACATAACCAAACAATAGGTTGAGTAAAAAGGTACTTTAATTCATTACGAAGTCGCATTTTTAGCCCCTTGCGATTTCAACTCATAAAAGTATTTATCTTGTAGCGTCGCAGTTGCAGCGACTGCCTCAGGTTCTGGGCATTGAGGGGCGTAAACACGAAATATAGGCTTACCATAACGATAACTTTTGCTTAATACTAAGGAGCCTGCAGGTAGCTCTGATGGTAAGCGTTTCAATAACCAAACATTACCTGCCAGTTGATTCACTAGTTCATCAACATTGCCACTTTGAATGAGTTTGCCTTGATTGATCATTGCGACAAAGCGGCACTGATTTTCTATATCTTCAACAATATGGGTAGATAATAAAACTAAACGCTCTTTGCTAATTGAAACCAATAAGTTATTAAGGCTCTCACGCTCGGCAGGATCAAGCCCTGCGGTTGGCTCATCTAAAATAATGAGTTTAGGATTACCCAGTAAGGCTTGTGCGATTCCAAAACGCTGCTTCATACCACCGGAAAATTTACTCACTTTTTTCTTTGCAAACGCTGTTAAATTTACAAGTGACAGTAATTCATTAATTTGTCGCTTACGTTGCTCTGAATTAAGACCTTTCAATATGGCAATATGCTCTAATAAAGCATGGCAACTCATTGCAGGATAAACACCAAACTGCTGTGGTAAATAACCTAGCTGCTTACGCAATTCATCTGGGTACTCTAAAACATTTAAACCATCAAAATTAATTTGGCCTGTGTCTACATCTTGTAAGCAGGCTAATGTTCGCATTAAGCTTGATTTTCCTGCTCCATTTGGCCCAAGCAATCCCACCATTCCTTTGGGCAAATGGATTGTTATGTTATTTAATGCATGTGTGCCATCTGCATATTTCTTATTAATATTTGCGAGTGTAAGCATAGGTACATTCCTTAATTAACGAATCGTTACATTAAGTCACTGTAACCAAACCGGTTAGCCAATTATGATCAAACTATAAAAGCACAGGATAAAAGTAAGTATTTGGCGTTCATCAATAAAAAAAGTACTTTCATCATTACATTCGTGCATTAACAACGAAAATCATTAATCTTACTTGAGTATATAAGGGCATGAAGGAGCATGATTTTAACTATGCTCATAGGTCATCATGTATTAAGCTGGTTTGTTAGGTTATAAAAATAAAATGGAGTAGCGTTTGCGGGCTATTTTTTCTCTTCTATCAGGCAATTCAAATAACAAGTATTTGATTGCGTTGCTGCCAGTATTTGCGGCCATTTTGCTTGAAGGTCATACACGCTACCTGTCGTTAAGGCTTGACTCCCCTGCTTTATATTTAAAAATAAATCTGCAACTGTTATTGGAATGCCTGCCCTTTTTAATTGCCCACCTTTTAACATTCAAGGGAACATATAAAAGCCCAACCTTGGTGTGGCTTACAGGCTTCACTTTGTATCCGCTCAGCGTATATACACTTGCTCTAGTTTCTTCAACTTACGCTCAATGGCAATACTTAAGCGTGCAATGTTGGATTTTGTGCTCGTTAGCCAGCTTACTTTGGCTGGTTTCACAGCGTAATAAGACCAATAAAAACAGCTTAATTGCTAGGTGGTTTATCTCTTTTATATCATTAGATAACGTGGTGCTAATGATACTGATTTGTTGGGCTTTTTTGTTCGCAGGTATACTTAATAGCCATCAAGACCCTTTATTAAATCAACCATTCGAACTAATTTTTGATGTTGGCAAATTCTTTTCAGAGTTTGATCAGTTTTTATTTTACTTTCTTCAACTTGGCGTTTATGCCGTTATCATATACAGCTTATATTTAATAAATCGCTACATGCTTATTCGCCATTTATTAGCAAACTACGGTGTCTTCACTTTTGTGGCCTCATGCCTCATTTTTATGGCTACACTAACCCCGTTACTTGTCGCACTGGTGCTAACATTACCTATTAATGATTTACCACAACATATTGCGAATCTAACACCAAGTGGTAACCAAAATATTTTTGCTAAATATAATTATCAGTTTATGTTTTTCTTTCTGATCATTACTACACCTATCATCCTTGCTTTTGAAAGACAGCAACAGCAAAGTAAATTAAATGAAATAGCAAAACAGCAAACCAAAACCGAATTAAAACTTCTTCAACAACAAGTTAACCCACATTTTTTATTTAACACCCTAAACAATTTATATGCACTCACGCTCACAAAATCAGAGCATGCGCCACAGTTGGTTATGCATTTAGCAGATTTATTAAGATACACTGTCTATGAAGGACAAAAGCCAGTGGTTTTATTAGAAAAAGAATTGGCATACCTAAAAAGCTTTATAGAGCTACAAAAAATTAGAAGCGCAAACAAATACTTATTTAACCTAACTTGGCCTGATAGAGTCGATGATCTTCATATAGCGCCTTTATTACTGATTATAATCGTCGAAAATGCCATTAAACACGGTGTAGAACCTGCATCGGACTCAACAAAAGTAACACTCACAATTACTATAAATGACACTGTGCTAACTCTGTTTTGTGAAAACTCCATAAATACCCAAACTGAAAAAAGCCACCCAGGCATGGGGCTTAGTAATCTGCAAAAAAGACTAGAACTGTTATACCCAAATAAACATACCTTAACGGCTAAAAAACACGCGACACACTGGCAGACAACCTTAACTTTGGAGTTATCAAAATGATAAGAGCAATCATCGTTGACGATGAACCCCTTGCCCATCAAGTGATTGAACATCACCTACAGGCACATTCTGATATTAAGATTATAGCTCAATATGTTAGCGCAAAAGATGCCCTTTATGGGTTAGCTAAATCCACTGTTGACTTAGTGTTTTTAGATATAAATATGCCAGAGCTAACAGGAATCGAATTATTAAGAACTCTGGCACACCCTCCCCAAGTCATCATTGTAAGCGCGTACCAAGAATACGCTATAACAGGGTTTGAATTGAATGTGACAGATTACTTACTCAAACCCGTGTCTGCGCCAAGGCTTGAACAGGCTCTCAATAAGGTGCGTGAGCATTTAGTTAAACCAAATATAACTGAGCCTAATAACATTACGCTTAAAGTTGATAGAGAAAAACGAAAGTTTAACTTAGATTCTATTGAGTATATTGAGGCATATGGCAACTATGTGAAAGTGCATCAAGCTGAGCAAGTAACACTTGCGAGCACAACACTAAAACAGCTTAGTGAACAGCTATCCCATTCATTTACCCAAATTCATAAATCGTTTTTAGTAAACAAACAAAAGGTGATAGCTGTAAACAGTGAATTTGTTGAACTAAATACAGGTAAAACCCTGAAAATAGGTAAATCTTTTAAAGATCTTTCACAAACTCTACTTTAAAGATATTCAAATAAATAGTCGGCAAGTAACTTATGCTCTTGGGCCTGCCAATGTACGCCCTCTGTTTGGCAAGGAACAAGGAGAGCATAACCGTTTATAAAGTGACACTCATGGCGTTCTGTGACTAATTTATACTCAACTGTTAATTGCTTCGCTTTTTTGGCAGCGCCCGCATAGATAGACTGATAAGCCCCAACCTCATAAACCGCAGATGGACTCAGCACCACTATTTTAGGCATTTCTCGATGCAGATAGTGATTTTCGATGTCGACTATTAACGTATCCAGTGCTTTGGCAATATCATCGGCTGCTAATCCAAAACGACGCTTTAAATCGTTCGTACCTAGCTGAATAATGATGACATCAATATGATACGCTCGAAGATATGGCTCTAAGTACTTAACACCTAATTTATCACCACTAAATGGTGGCTCATCAGCTATCGTACGATTTGGTAGCCCTGCTTCAATAACCAAATGCCCTGCACCGAGCTTGTCTGCAAGCAAACATGGCCAACGTGTATGTTCGTCAAAGCGCTTACCATCTAGCGGTGAAATCCCATAGGTATTAGAATCACCAAAACAAAGAATATTCATTAAAATGGATTCAGGGTATAGCCCTGCTGCTGTAGTTGTGCGTGCGCTGTCATGGCAGATAATGCCATTTGCACACCTGGTATCAGTTGCTCTTGCTTAACCTGCATATGTGTTGCCGACTGACCACATACATAAACAACGGTGTTGTGCGCGAGTAATTGTGAAATCAATTGTTGGTTTTTATTATCGCTATTAAAACGTTGCTTATAAGCGCCCGTTTTGAGTACATCAACACTTGCACTGCCATGCACAACCAAAGCAAGTTCAATGTTTTCTGGTTTCACCCCATGGGCAATGTGCATATTAATAAAACGTGCTAGCGAGTTAATACTGTTATTTTGCTTACCTCTTTCTGCGGCATCGGCCACATCAAAGGCAATTTTAAACCTTGTTTGCTCATCAATAGCCGTATGATTTGGCACAGTATAATAAAAACCAAATCCTTTGATCGCGGGCTCTTTTTGCTCTGCATGACTTAAATTTGCTACCAATGCGAGAGATAAACCCAACAATGTTAATTTCATAAGTAACCCTGTTGTTTTTTATCTCTAGCCTAACCTTTTTTTCTGACTTTAACTAGCCTCAATATGCTGATGTGCTTTAAAGGTCATGCCTAAATAGTTAAAGGTATTTTTAAACATATCAATAAACGCACTTGGCGCGTTAACCGAACCTGCATTTGATAGCAGTGAGAACTGCTTTTCACGAAGCGTTCTAAGCTTAGGTCTGAGAATTTCATCGTCCATATAATCAGTAATACGGTCTAAAAATGCTTTAAATTGTGGCGTTGTGTTATACCAATAAACCGGTGATGCTATCACCCAATGTTGATAGCTTAATAGAGCTTCAAAAACGGCATAAAAGTCATCATTTTTATACTGTTTATCGTAGCGGTAAGCTGAAATAATATAATCATCAAGGCAGACGATATCTCCTCCATATTGCTTTTTATAATCATTAACTTGTAAGCTCGTATTTCCTTGTTTTCTTGCACTTGAATAGATGATTACTGTATTTTCAGTCGGTTTTTGTTGCATTATTATTGCTCCTTTTTTTATGATGTGCGCAGCGTAAAACCTCAAGCTAACTTTAGGTCAACACTTTGGAGCAAATTATGTCAGGATCAGAAAAAAAACTCGTTGATGCAAACCTATCGGTTGGCTTTGTGGCTAAGCGCAGTGGCGTTAAAGTCTCAACGCTGCATTTTTATGAAACAAAAGGCTTAATCCGTAGTTGGCGTAATAATGGCAATCAGCGTCGTTATAAGCCTGATGTCCTTCGCCGTATCGCCGTGATAAAGGCAGCACAGGCCATGGGCATTACCCTAGAAGCTATAAAGCATACGCTGAGTACTCTACCTGAGCAACGCACACCAACAAAACAAGACTGGGCAGAGCTTTCAAAACGCTGGCAAACTCAATTAGATGAAAAAATTCACTATATGCAACGACTCAGAGACCGAGTGAACGGCTGTATTGGCTGTGGCTGTTTATCCATGGCTAAGTGCCCTATTTATAATAAAGAAGATCATTTAGGTGAAGAACACTCGGGTGCTGTGCTTTTAGAAAGAGATTAGCTTTGTTATCTAGTGATTAAACTTTCTTTATCTATTACAATGTTTTAATAGTATAAATGAAAGGAGTCTAATCATGGATAACAGTAATAAAAATCCACCAAAGATCAGCAATGCCCTTAAAACAGTGGATAATAAAGAGCTAAAGAGTACCGGCTTTTGGCTCAATCAAGTTTTTTTAGTGCTATCAACTGTTTTTGGTGTTTATCTCGCAGCGCAAAGTGGTTTAGAGCAAGCGCTAAAGTTTGATACTTTTAGCAAGATGGAAGATAACTATTACCTTCGTACTTCTTTGTACGATGAAGTGAAGGATAACGCAGATAATCTTAGTAAGTTTGCAGCCTTGTTGGCTAAAAGCCCACCTAAGTCTGAGCTTGAATATAATAAGCCAACAATCGAAAAGTACATTTGGCAAACAATGCAATATTCGCCCACAACTTTAGAAACACCAAGCGAGTTTCTAACTCAAGTGCGTCGCTTTTACAGTCAGAGCCAATTTATTATAGATGCCGCAATAAACCGAAAAATGTCAGCCAAATATGCATCTGAAGAGCTGAAAAAAGCAGTAGCGATAATTGAAAATCAGACCTTACCGAACCTACAGAGCAGTGCAGCATTACTTAAAACTGAGCTAAGTAAAAACGGGATCGATATCGGCACGTTAAAAGGGAATAACAACTAATAAAAAGGGCATGCAGTGCATGCCCTTAAATATTTTAGTCTAGGCCATTTAAACCATCTCTTGCAGCTTGATATAAGGCACCAAGCGTCGAGTCGAATGCCCATTTAATCACACTGTATGTTAGCTCTACCGCCTTACCAATCACTTTCCCTGCAAAAACCAGCATATGACCAATTAAGCCCAAAGTCTGAGATGCAAATGAAGCAGACGCTTTAGCAATCTTATCTAATGTGCGAGCCAACATATCGTAAAAGGTTAAACCTGTACCAATTGCCGCTTGTGCCGCCACAGCACTGTAATAGCCCGCATCTTTTAATAAAGTGACTAACGCAGCTCCTAATTTATCGGCCCAATGGGCATTAAATGATGCTTGGTTTCTATCTTCAAAGTTGAGTCTTACAGGCGTGTTAAGGTAATGGTTTGCTTTAACGGTTAAGTTATTCCAATCACTACTATTGGCCGTATTTACGTAACCTGGGTTTCCGCTAAGCTTATGTGCCGCACCTTTAAGGCCTTGGCCGCTGTCTAGGCGTATTTCTTGACCGTTATAAGGCGCATGAGAAAATGGCCATAACGGTACTTTAGTTACCGGATCAGCACCATGCGTACATCGGTAAATGTGATCTATTCTTGAAGTAGCCGATCTTGAGAAGTCTTCTAAACCTACCCTTGGCGAACCAAATGTATAAAGTTTTACTGGTAACGAATATTCTGCTTTAATCCAATCGGCAGCCAGCGTTGCTAAAGCGCCCCCTAAGCTGTGGCCAACTAAATGAACACCCGCTGTAATTTTATCTCTTACATTCGCTGCCATAAACTCTTGAAGAGCTGGCTTCATTGTATAAAACGTTTTATTAAAACCAGCATGAACCATGCTGCCGTTAGCGCCACCACTTAAACCGAAATGTGCATCAGTTAGGCCGTCTCTCAGTGAAGCAGTCCCGCGAATGGTAATAACTGAATGCCCTTGGAATGCATTTTTACCATGTGCAACCAGACCAAAGCCTGTGCTTAAGCCAAATAGGTGAGAGAAAAAGCCGCCTGAAACGCCCTGTATAGACTTACTATTGATAGAGAAATCAAACTGGTCTCGCAAAGACGCATGCAACAGCCCATTTAAAAGTTTTGTATTTTTTAATTCTTTAGCATCATAGGCAAGTGACGCTAATTGAACTGCTTGAGTAGGTGTTAACGTATTCATTTTAAATCCCTTTATTGGTTTTAAACGTTAGAGCTTACAAGTGGTAAAAACAGCAAATGTATGCTGCTTATCTTCTTTAGCCGCTATATCATATGTTTGTGGTTCATGTGCGATATCACACACCAAATCATTCAAGTATTCGGTGAGTGTATCTTTGTGCTCATAAGGAAATACTCTAACAGCCCAAATAGTTACTTCCTCTGCATTTTCATCTAATGTGTAAATATGTTGAATAACAGATTCATTGTCGAACATGTTTGATGGCTTTGATGTTTTGATCACTTTTTCAGGAAAAGAAAAACGGCCATCAGTACCCGTTGTTACTTCATCAATATAATCATCGCCATAATTTAGTTTACGAAATACCTTTTTACCAGCAACAGGCTGCTCTTCGTATAGCAAACGACCTTCAACCGGCGCTGATAGTTCAAACTCTTCCTTACTAAAAAAACCAAACATATTTGCAAAAACCTGTGTTGTAGTAAATAAAATTAGCAACGCCACTGCTGCAATAAGCATTGGCAATTTAAATCGCTCTATTAACAATATAATCTCCTTAAAATCACAACTCACAAGCGCCATAGATTGTAAAATAATGATCTAATGCTTCTTTAATAGGCACATCATAGGTGTGTGGTTTCTTAGCAACATCACACCGTAACCCGTTAAGAAGCTCCCTTAGCGTTTCACTATTTTCATAAATTGAAATACCCGCATACCACAGCACAATGCCTTCGGGTGTGCCATTGTCAAGGTACACATGCTGAATTAATGCATCATTATCAAACATATTTGATTTCTTTGAGGTGCGAATTCGTTTTTCATCAAAGGCGAAAAAGCCGTCATCATTTGTTATTGCTTCATCTATGTACTCGTCGCCATAGGTGAGTGAACGAATAACTTTTGTATTTACAACGGGCACCCCATTATCTAATAAAATCCCCTTAATAGGAGCCGATAACAAAAAATCGTCTTTATTAAACAAACCAAAAGTATTTGCAAAAGTGTGTGAGCCAGTAAATAACGCCATAATAGCCACGATTACCCCCAACAATGAACACTTTAACCGCGACAACAGCAAAACTCCTTTTTAGCATTCAGATAAAAAATAGGCTCTGTAATTAAGCTACTTTAAACGTGAAATAAGAATCTATAATGACTTAAATACGATTTAAGCGCTAAACACACTAGTACAGCTAAAAAATATAATTATTTATTCTAATAAGGTACAAGTCGGATAACAAGCAAATTGCGCAAAAAAGATACTGCAAATTCACTTAAACTTAATTAAAAAACAGCTCATAAATAACTTTGCATATCACACTAAAGCCTATTCCCGTCATGAGTATATACCCAAAAAAAAGCCCAATAGCCCCTGCTGATGGATCCTTTTTTACATCAATTTTTAAACACAAGGAGCAAAAAACAATAAAGATAATAAAGTTAGCAATAATCCCAACAATATAGGCTTCTCCAGCTAACGGGGCGATCCCCGCCAGCGCTGCACCCAGCGTAATAAGCAGGCCGGAAGGTGCTTTTTTAAATGAACTATGATGTTCAATAACCTTTATCACAAGCGTTATAATCATGAGGACTAAAAAGTACAATGTAGGCCACAATGCGTTATATAAATAATCTACACTAAATAGCTGACTCACTGAAAAAACGCTTTCATCGTTTGCGGGGGGTATAGCAGTCTGTGCGGCCTCTGCGGGGTCATCCATAAAAAAGTACGCAATTGCCATAGCAATTAATTTTATAATCCCGAAAAAGATAAAGCCTGCAATCGTAAAGCTGATCGCATCATCCTTTGTGACAGGTTTTTTGGCTTTACTTGCCAAAATTACAGCGAGTAATAACCCCAATACCCAAACCCCACCTAGGTAAAGTAGCGCCTCAAAAAACTGGCTAAAATAGAAAACAGATACCCCAGGGGTGACAAACAAAAATAGAGCATCATCATTTTTGACCGGTGTATCTGTCATAGGGTGAAATTCTGGCTGTTTAAACAGAGCCAAATAAACAAACAACGGCTGTAAAATCACCATTAACATACATGTATTAATTAATGTCACACGTCATCCTTGAAACTAAGTTCTTTGCTAGCAAAGGCCTGTCTAAATTCCTGTTAAAGATTAATCTTTTGAAAGTAGGTTTTTAATTTTAACAACCCAGATTCAAGCTCAAACTGTTGTATTTTAGGGTTTTTAAACTTAAACCCATTGGAAATATGCGTATTAATCATAGCAGCCATGCCTTCAAAGCCTGAAGGCGCATTTGAGACTAAATCAGTCAGCAAAGGCTCAATAAGCGGCTGATGCTCTTCAATTAAATCAGGCTTGTTGTAAACATCGTTTACAAGCTGTGTGAGAGTTTGTTGGTGTTGTTGTTCCATAATATTTCTATAACGCTTTGGAGTTCGCGTTTATAGCTCCTTTTTCAGTGACGAGGATTGCGGCACTTTGTTTATTTTTTAAGATTATCTTTTTATAGCGAGGAAGAGAATACCTCAGTTTAATTAAAAGTAACTGAGGTAGAATCACAAAAATCCTCTGTAGTTGTTCCTAATACACCTGTAAAAGCTTATCAAATACAAAATGTTGACTAGTGGCTCTGTTTGCAGAGACCATGACAGAATATGCTAGCCTTATTACTAAACTATCATGTGCAAAATTCAAGTTACAACTAATTACCCACTTCCCTTTTAGTAGCCATTCCTAAAAGTTCTCAATAGAAGGTAATTTGCTAACACTTGAATCATCACAAAGCCAATAGTCTTTTTTGGCATCATGTTCAATAGTGACTGATTTCTCTTTAGTAATCATACCCAGCTCTTCACTATGGTAGTCACTCACGGTTATTTTATTACCATTGTGTGTAAACGTCATACTGTGTTCATTAACCAAAGAACGATGATAACTGGATTTACTCGCATCACTAATTGAGGTCATTTCAGTAAGCTTGACCTGTGCGGTGTTAAATTGCATAAGCTTATAATTACCATCATGTTCACTGACAACTACATCAATCGGTGTGGGTTTATCCGCATGGCATTTAAAAATAACCGCTGACTCATTTTGCGATGCGCTGCACGAAGCAATAAAGCATATTGGTAATGCAATAAAAATCGAAGAAAATTTACTTTTTATCATATTTATCAAAAGCCTTTTTTAATTTCACGTCATACTTATTTTGTGCGTATTGAGAACCATTGTAACCTTCAGCAAATGCAGCCCAATTCAATGTTATTAAGTGTTTTTCTAATCCTTTACTTTTTACAAAGTTGACAAATGCATCTAACTGTTTTCTTTGTGATGTAAACATTGTTTGAACAAACGCCTCTACACTAGCAAATCCTGCAGCACTATAGTTAAACCCCATAATTTGAAAACGCCCCCAAGAAGTCGATTTTAAAGCTTCTATTACATCTAATTCCATAGCCTTTTCAAGCCTTGCGTATTCCTGCGGACCTCCTACGTATAAACTACGATTCCAACTTCTGCTCGAAATAGACGGATGACTTGAATCATATTTATGATTCGTTAGGCGAGAGAAGATATGCGCTTCATATAGAATCTTAGGTTTGCCATTTGAGAAAAAAGCATCACCTGCGGATTCAACCTCAGCAACAGCTTTAATAGCAGCAACCTTACACCCAAGTTGATTCGCAACATCTTGAAAATCAGATTCTGACAATGCTTGTACATTCGAAGAGGCCACTGGTAATTTAAAATGAACCTGACCTATCGTTGTCAGCTTTTCATTTATTTTTCGGTGAGAACGACCATTTGGATCTATCCTGCCATCAGGACGTACCATACCTACAACTTTGCTTTGAAACTGTTTTATTGCGGCAACAGTTTTAGAGTTTTCTGGGCGAGAACCTAAACGTCCGTCTACTGCTAATGCTTTTGTTGGTGAGATAAGTTTTAGTAATTTATTTAAAGCGGTTTGTACTGTTTTTACATCGGCTGGGGTATTAACACCACCTAGCCCAACAGATTGGGGGATTCTAATTACTGACATATGAAAGTCCTTTTCCGTATTTTTATGTTTAAACGCTATTTTTTATAGCCATTTCATTTTACATCAACGAAGTGCTTATTTATTTCCCAGATAGAGGTTAATTTAATATTAACAGCCCGTAATGATTAACCTTTTAAACACTCTTTTTTATGCAGTTCAATTACTGTTCTCCGTATGCCCGCACAATAAAGTTAGGAATATTTAGCAGCTATTTTTTTCAACTCTTCTAACAACCCATCTTTTAACATGTAAATGGGTATATCCCACTTTTGAGGTGTCATGTTGGAAATATAGCTTTTCCTGTTGCCGTTCCAAATATTCAACCCTGGTAGATTTTCAGCACAACAATGAACCATTGCATTAATGCCAATCGTCTCTCCATCAAACTCAGCCGACGTACTGCGCTCGAAATTTGAAAATCCCCCTTCACTTTTCTTTTTAAAAAAGCCTTTTTCTATTCGATCAATTATCCAAGGCAATGCAGTTAATGGGTATTCAGATTGCGTATATCTTCTTATTTTTTTCATTTTAGAATAGAAGTCAGACGACACGATTAAATAATCACCTTTTTTGATAAGTAGGTTTTTTTTATCTTCAAACATTTCATAATTAAGAGTCAAAAGTACTACTTCATCACTCTGCATATTTTTATGATCAATTAGCCCTAAAGGAGACTTTATTATATCCTTCACTGTGTTTATCTTTTAATGTTGTTTAGAGATTAGCTATCATATAACAACTTTCTCAAAAATAAACATCAACCCCTGAACAAGATTTTCAAATCGACCACAGCACTTGAAATAGCCTGTAACATTGCTCAAATCACTTTCTAAGAATAAGTAGATTAGCCGGATTTACCCCAAAGGTAGTAAACTTTCATACTGCTAATTTATTTAAAAAAAGCTTTAGAGCCTGCAATGATTTTGAAGTGGCTCTGCTACTCCCCTAGCTGAAAGCATTTTCTCTAATTTATTATATCATCTATGAATAACTGAGCTTTTATATGAGAAAAGATTAGTTCTGCCTCTAGCTTTTAACCCTATTACTCTTTAATTTTGTCCATAAACCCACTTACTTTTTTAACTAGTCAGTTTTGAAGCTCACCAAACTCATAATATTTATGAAAAAATATCTGCTAGGCACCTTTTAACTTTCAGATTAATAGTGTCTCTAATAAAGATCATATTTTCTTTATTATTGAGCTCATTTTAGTTCTAAAAAATCTTGATTAGATAAACCTAAAAAATTAGATTCATTGCCTGCTTTTTGTTTTTGCATTGTCTCTTAACTCTCTCGCTAGAGCCTCTGAACCATCACCTTCACTGTGTTCAAGCACATATTCCGCATGGTTAATAACACTCGGCCAATCCTCAAGCTTTGTATAAATTTTCGCAAGATCATAGTGGATCCGCTTTAACAAACGAGGTGAAGCACCTGTTGCTTTTGTGAGGTAAAGTTCATATAAGCGGGCTGCTTCAGTCGAGTTATTTTCAATGAAAAAGCCATCATCATATAGCCATGCTAATTTACGAATAGCGTTGATTTCATCATTAGCTGCACGCTGCTTTACTTCATGAACGTAACGCGAGCCATCTCCTGTATGATACCCAATATAAAGCAACGCTTCCCAAGCTCCTAGTTGATAGGCTTTCTCACACCAGCTTTCAAGTTCGTTAACTGCATATTTCAAACTCCTCTCGCATTGGCGCATTACTGTATTCTTAGAAAGATTGGGATCATTAATATCAAGCTCTTTCCATAAAGAACTTGATACCGATTTACCCTCGACATAGGGAGTAACAGTGAATATAACTAAAAGTGCTAAGAGTTGATGTTTTACCATTTTAAAGTGCCATCTTGGTTAACCCGTTGTTCTGGAATATGAACCTGAAATGCTTTTACAGCATGCTTATAGGGGAAGTCCATATTTCCCTATCCATTTTATTAGAGCTCTTCAATGAGCTCTTTAATATCAACAATAAAACTAGTTTCGTCACTCCTGTGGAGTCACTTAGTTATGTTTATTACAGCTAGTATCAATCTAGCCGCAAGCTATTCCTCTACCTATAAACGTTGGCAATCAAGTGGAGAAAAATCTGTACTTTCTATCTTAATTGAACAATTCATATTAACCACATCTTGGCTCAACAAAGAGAGTTCTAAATCAAATGTTAGAGTCTGTGAGTTAACTTTCAAATTGTAGATATCTAAAAATGATAACTTTTTAAAATCGTGTGTAACTTTCAATGCTTCGTCATACACGTTACAAATATTCTTTTGCTTGATAAGCGCGTTACTACCTGCTTCTAAAATCTCTAGTCTTAAACAAGGGAGCTCGCTATCAGGATGAAATTTTATCCAGCGGAATAAATTATCATTAACCCTTTCAACATTCATCTCTATAACATCCAAGCTGACATACGTTTTGTCATCATTACTTAGTGCTTCAGTACAAAAAAAAGTAAAAATCAAATAAATGCTAGTAATTAGCTTTTTCATCAAACACCTATAAATTTATTAAAAACAACAGTCTTCACCAGAGGTTCAAGCTACAAAAATGATATTTTTCATAACTATAAACCAGTTGCTAATGGGCTGTTTTCAGATAAATGTTCTTGATAGCTTTTCTTAAATTGTACGAGAGAGCATTGCTATTGCGAAATGAGCATTTCCTGCCATTGTTTTATAATTAACATCCGTGTTTATTTTACTCAAAGTATTTCCCTATCCATTTTATTAAAGCTCTTCAGTAAGCTCTTAGATATTATTTACACCAACCAATATTGTTGCTTATTGTGGCTACCTCTTTTTTATGTTCGGTCAACCAAGACTCGATAGCTAATGACGATTTAAATTCAGACCCTGTACCTGGCCAGTAAAAATTTCCACTTTCATCAACACAAAGTGCTATATAGACAGGCTCTGAATTAAAAATAACATCTTCCCCAGCCTCAACATACATATCATAGTTTAAGCTCTTGATAGGTTTGCCTTTGTAAGTAAAGAGTACATCCGCATAATAAACATGCTTTTCCGAATTATCATCTTCTTGAAAAACCTCTACTTTAGTAATTTTAACTTTAGCAAGAAACTGAACATTTTCTGATGCTACTTTGAACCCATTTAGCTCTAAGCTTTCAGTAACGTTAGCTAATACAGGCTTAGTTAAAGCCAAAAAAGCGAATACAATGATAAATATTTTTTTCATTAGGCCTCACTTCCTGCGACTGATGCATTTTGTGTATAAATAGGCAAACTCGCTGACAATGAATCAAAGCTAGTCGGAACTACAAAGTCATCCCATACATCCTTTTTATACTTTGCTACATTAACACTGTTACTTTGATTGCCACCCAACATATATAAATAATTGCCATCAACACTTTGACCTACTACAAACGCAACATGACCCCCACCCTTTCTAGATTTTATACCTATAGCGCCGTAAACTGGTTTACTAATAGGTTTGCCAAAGTTGATCCACTCTTTAGCTCTGAAAGCATTTTTTACCGGGTCCATGTTATTTTGCTGCATAACCCAAGCAACAAACGAGCCGCACCAAGCATTTTGCCCACCACTATCATCAGGACCCCAAAACTTTGATGCCTTGAAATACTCTAAAATACGCGGATTTGCTTTTTTGCCAGCGACTTCTGTCTCTCCAACTTCAGCATAAGCTGTTTTCATCCAAAATGCAGTTGTCACTGGCATAATTGGAGGCGTTTTAACTTTACTTAGCAAAGCCAAACCCGCTAGTTTCTCGTTGATCTTTTTGTGAGTTCGGCCATTTGGGTCTATTTTTCCATCTGGACGCACCATACCTACAACTTTGCTTTGAAACTGTTTAATTGCGGCAACAGTTTTAGAGTTTTCTGGGCGAGAACCTAAACGTCCATCTACTGCTAATGCTTTTGTGCCTGGGAGAAATTTAAGTAATTTATTTAAAGCGGTTTGTACTGTTTTTACATCGGCTGGGGTATTAACACCACCGAGTCCAACGGATTGGGTTATTCTTATTGCTGACATGTGAAAGTCCTTTTCATGTATTTTTTTCAAAGCCATTTCATATTAACGTTCAACGAAATGGCTTATTTACTTCACCGAGGGATACTCAATTTATTATTAATTAAAGTAGTTAACCGCCTGAAGCATTAATTCTTATGTAATTCATTAGACATAGAGACAATATCTGCCATTATGCGTTTCTCGCCTAATTCAGCGAGAAAATTCAAATGCTCAATCGCTTTTACTTTTTGCAAATTTTCAAGCTTATTTACCCCTCCAAGTGCAAGGGCAGGGAGAAATACATAATGAGTAGCCTTTCATGTTTATGCTGCACTTTTCCAGATTAAGCATCAACCATTCATAATTGAAGTTCAGAATTAATCTTCAATTATGTTCATTATTTTATCGTAATCAACATCTACTGGTTCAGGATCAGGACTGCCAGTTACAAGGTAAGATAAATAATCTGTAAAACTCTTAAATTTTGAAACTTCTTGACCGTATGTTTCAGTCAAAAAGAGCCCAACCTCACCAGCTCGCTCAGATTCTTGTGAAAATAAAAAGTAGTAACCTCCGCCATCATAGGTTCCAATAACAATTCCTTCACTCGGTACAGATTGGTAAGCAGGATCATCATTGTATAGGCCTTGATAGTAAGTATTTTTCCTAATAATACCGCATAGTTTTTCATACCTTTTATTTTCACCAACTAAACCACATATTACCTCTCCAAACCAAAAGCAATACCCATAATTCAAGAGGAAGTACTTAAAATCACTAGGTAAAGTAATACTCAGCTCAGTTTCTAACTCCCGTACTTCTTCATTAGCTACATTGCCTCTTTGAGTAAAATTCTTCTTACTTGCAGCTTGAGATATTAACCTTTCTATTACTTCAAACATTTTTACCCCTTTTTAATATTTGATAAGTTTGGGCCGTTTCCATTATGGTCGTAGGGGCATTGCCCCTCTTCATACCAGTGTAAAGCCTTATTTTCTTCATTATGATAGTGATCAGGCAACAACTGTAGGTTATCAGATTCATTAGGATCTTTGTCTATTTCACATCTGAATATAGGTTCTTTATGATGAACATTATAACCCTCAGGAACCTTGCCGGTCATCTGCATATCAATTAGATCATCTTCATCAAAATGGCTATGAGCTTCATGGGTTTCATCACTCAAAGCATCAGCAGCATAGCTTGAAATATAGTCTTTTCTCTTAGGTGGAAACGCTTTCCTAGCTTCCTCTACTTCACCCACTGTACGCTTATGATACTTAGTGGGTTTAGAGTCTGGATTAAGCTTTACACGTTCACTATTAATGATATGCTGCTCAGCAAACTGAGCTGTGCTGACAACTTCTGTAGTGATCTTACCTGATTCACTCACCTTATTAAGCTTAATTAAACCATTTTCTTCATCTAAACCCGTAATGTCATATTCATGCTCTTTCCTATACTTTGCACCTTCTGGTGTATATTTAAGAGTCGATTTGTGCGGCTCATTAATAACAGCACTTGCAATCGCTATTTCTAATATTTTATTTTTTGTTGCTTCATCTATACCACCAGAAGAGACCAGATTACTGAGCATTCTATCAAGCTTTTTTTCGCCTTCTTTGCATAACAACCCAAACGGATCCACCCAATTAACTGGGTTCGGCGCGTATTGGTAGTGGTTTATGCCACCTACTAAGCCAATTGGGTCTTGGTTTATAAAGCGTTGTTGTTTTGGGCTGTAGTAACGATAGCGGTTGTAGTGAAAGCCGCTTTCTTCATCAAAATACTGCCCTTGAAAACGTATTGGCTGAGTGAAGCTGTTTTCTTTATTAAAGTCAGTATCGGCTTCTGGCTCTTCATAGCCATACACATCTGCATGGTTTTGCCATACCACTTCTACGTTTTTATTAGTTACAAAACGAGGGGTGTTTAGTTGGTCTAGGTGGTAGTAATACACCTCACCCTGTTTAATCAGTGCGACTGGGTGAAATTGATTTGGTAGGTTGATGTACCAAGTATACTCGCCGTGCTGGTATTCACCAATTAATTGGTCGTTATCCCAAATGTAATCAATCTTGCCATGCTCGGTATGCTTAGCAATACGACGACCGAGTGGGTCGTAGTCGCAATGAGTGAGCGTACCATTGTTTTAACAACGCATTGTATTCACGGTGTTTTAATACCTTTATCGGTTTCACGAATTTGGTTACCACATTCATCGTATTCAAAATCGCTATCGCCAAAATGGGTTAGGCAATAAGAGCCAAAATATCAGCAAGGCTAAAGCCAAATCGCCCAAGCCTTTATAACATCCGTATTGTTAAAGAACGATTTTAAATAGTATTACTAATTATGAAAAAGCTTTTCGTATAAGTGCATCATGATCAAGCACTTCGATTTGACCAAATTGCGCCAATATAGATAAGTGAACAAAAATATTTACCTTGTTAATATTGTCAAAATTAGCTTCTCCACCAACAATTAAGCTCGGTTCAAAACCAAACATTTCATTTGGAGCTAAAGCTCCGAATTTTTTAATGCAAGATTCAAACAAAACATTTCCCGCTTCATCCTTAAAGTCATGAGATGCTGTGTCTAAAAAACCAAAAAAGTATTCAATCGCAGTATTATGATCTTTTTTTACTTTACCTTTTTTTTCTATCACCCAGCCTCTTGCAACCATTACTTTATATTTATAACCAGTTTCTTCACCCCAAAGAAATAAATCACCAAAAGCATTTCGAGCAAAAACATGATAAACATCATTGTCAGGTATATCTGTAGGCTCTAACCATTCACCTAATAAGTCTTCATAATCACTAGGATTGACAATCCGAAATAAACCTTGTTTAAAGCTACAAAACCCATATTCTTGCCAATATTCTAATAAACGCTCTGGGAGCTTATTTTTAAATTTTTCTAATGTTATTGAAGAACAGCTTTCTTGCTGCTCTGGCATTCCAAAATCCTCTAAAAAGCCCTCAAAGTCCTCATCTAACTTAAATTCGAGCATCTTTCCGCCTTATTTACATCGTGATAATTCTACATTCATTTTTGCATCTGGCCCATGTAAATCCATTGCCTGTTGGGCTGCTTTATCCATCCCATCAACTCTATCTGCTTTAGGCCGTTGAGGACCAAAAGAAGAATTAACATTTGTATTTCCTAATCATAATATTTGATCACTTCGGGATCATGTAATGCTGCAAGGCCTTCTAGTGTACTAAGATTTAGACATTGAATTTTGAGCGGTTTTAGAGTTTTCTGGGCGAGAACCTAAACGCCCGTCCACGACCAATGCGTTTATAGCAGGGAGCAATTTAAGTAATTTATTTAATGCTGTTTGTATTGTTTTTACATCGGCTGGGGTATTAACACCACCGAGTCCAACAGATTGGGGCATTCTTATTGCTGACATATGAAAGTCCTTTTCATGTATTTATTTTCAAAGCCATTTCATATTAACGTTCAACGAAATGGCTTATTTACTTCACCGAGGGATACTCAATTTATTATTAATTAAAGTAGTTAACCGCCTGAAGCATTAATTCTTATGTAGTTCATTAGACATAGAGACAATATCTGCCATTATGCGTTTCTCGCCTAATTCAACGAGAGAATTCAAATGCTCAATCGCTTTTACTTTTTGCAAATTTTCAAGCTTATTTACACCACCAAGAGCCAACGCAGGAACGAATGCATACATTTCATCGGCTTCTAATGGACCTAGTTTTTTTAGTGTTTGCTCAAACAAAGGCTTTTCATCAACACCTTTTTGATCAAGAGGCTCTTTCCTCATGGTAGCAAAAAATAATTCGATCGATCGCTCTTCTCCTCTCTCCCTTAATTTTTCTGAATAATCGGTTGGGAAAATCATGCCAAAATTTGAATTAATTTTAATGCTCAAACCTGATGTTCTGCCCCAAACGATTAAATCTCCAAAGGCACCGCGGCCAATAACATAATAACTGTCTGACCCACTTTTTTCACGTTCAGCAAACTCTGTGCCTTCAAGCCAAGTTTGTAAAATATCATGGTAATCTTGTGGGTTAACAATCCAAAAAATGCCATCACCCCAGCCACAAAAACCGTACTCTTGCCAGTATTCAAGCAAACGTTCAGGCAGTTTGCCTTTAAAGAAGTTAAGCGTCTCTTTGGTTGGCATTGTCGCTTTTATCGCAGGGCCAAATCCCTTGAAGTTGTAAAAGTTATCAAAAAATTTATTCATTTATTTACACCTATGTAAATCTACATTCATCTTAGCATCTGGCCCTATCTCTTCGAGTGCTTTTTAAGCCTGTGCATCCATCACCTCAACACGGCTTGCTGCTAACTTATTGCCTACATCATCTTTACCATTATTCTTCCACTGTGAACCTATTGATTTATTCACACTTGCATCGCCTAAATCTACAACGTTATCATAACCACCCGCTATCATATCAGGATTATGAAGAGCATTAAGAGTGTTCATTTCATTACTCGCAAGCTCTTGGGCTTTTTGAAGTGCTTCTTCACCAAAGTACTCTCCACGTCTTGTTAGCTCTTTTTCATATTTATCGATCAATTTACTTCTAAATTGCTCTCTCGCTTCTTGTTGCGCAGCCCCTGTTCCTTTACGACCAATTTTATTGTATGCCTCACGGTTATCTAAGTATTCCTTAACAGTCATATCATTAATGCCATCTTGCTGGCCTTTTAATTGACGATCATACTCAGCATCTGTGCCTTTTTTATTCTTTTTGAAACAGGCTACTTTATGTAAGTCCATTTTTCTAGCCGCTTTTTTAGCAGCTTGAGTCACCGTTGTTTGTGCAGCATCGCAATGTCGTCTAACTTTTTAACAGCAGGCTCGAGCGCTCTGTCAGCTACTCTCCCAGGTATAAGTGCAATACCCGCTGTCGCAACCCCTGCGGCTGTTACGCCTGTGTCTACCATTTGGGTTATTGCCTCGGCAGCATCTGCAAGCCCTTCTACGAACCACTCTACGGGCACAATTGCAACAGGGGTTATTGCATCAGCCATAGGGTCGTTATGATCATACGCAGGCACTTCAATTGTTTTAGTTTCTTTACAACTAAGTCCTAACAGATCCACCCAATTAACTGGGTTCGGCGCGTATTGGTAGTGGTTTATGCCACCTACTAAGCCAATTGGGTCTTGGTTTATAAAACGTTGTTGTTTGGGGCTGTAGTAACGGTAGCGGTTGTAGTGAAGGCCGCTTTCTTCATCAAAATACTGCCCTTGAAAACGTATTGGTTGAGTGAAGCTGTTTTTTGTACACGCTTCTGGTTCTTCATAGCCATACACATCCGCTTGGTTTTGCCATACAACTTCTGCGTTTATATTAGTTACAAAACGTGGGGTGTTGAGCTGGTCTAAGTGGTAGTAATACACCTCACCCTGTTTAATCAGTGCGACTGGGTGAAATTGATTTGGTAGGTTGATGTACCAGGTATACTCGCAGTGCTGGTATTCACCAATTAGCTGGTCGTTATCCCAAATGTAATCAATCTTGCCATGCTCGGTATGCCTAGCGATGCGTCGACCCAGTTCATTATAAAGTGTCTTTTAAACCTAACTTAGCAATTTTATTGCTTCGTAAATTAACTTTATCAAGACACTCGCACCAATACCTATTATTAGAATATGCCCATAAACAATAGCAACTCCTGAGCTTGATGGGTCAGACTGACGACTAACGCATAAGGTGCAGGAAAATAAATAAATGAAAAAGTTCAAAAACATACAAAAAATATAGTTTCCACCAAATAAAGGTAACAGGCTTGCTAAAAATGCCAATGGGAATAGCAACAAACTAACAATATCAAAAAGTGAACCTGATAATCGGCTTATTATGTAGCAAGTTAGCATGACACATAAACAATAAAAGCTTGGCCACAGCTGATGGTACAAAAAGTCTATATTTAAGTAATTTTTAAAGATAAATTGGGTATCTTCGTCTATCTGATTTACTTCTGCTGTGGTTGCTACCGTTGTATCATTGAAAAAGTAAGTTGTTACGATAAACATAATTACCTTTATAATGCCAAAAAATAGAAAGCTAGAAAGTATAAAACCTATTGCATCTTTTTTTGTTAATGGTTTTTTTGCTTTCCCTTCAACAATCTTAGCCACTAAAATACCTAACGCGCAGATACACACGAGGAAAAACAATGCTTCTATGAACTGCTCAATATAAAAAACCGACAAACCGGGGGCAATATATAAATAACTAGCATCTTCATTATCGACTGATTTAATACCACTGCCAGTTGATTCCTTAAATAATGCGATATATACAAACATAGGCTGTAAAACAAGCATTAAAATACATGTACTAATTAATGTCACACATCATCCTTGAAACTAAGTTTTTTGTTAGCAAAGCCTGCTTAAATTCCTGTTAAAGGTTAATCTTTTGAAAGTAGGTTTTTAACTTTAACAACCCTGACTCAAGCTCAAACTGTTGTATTTTAGGGTTTTTAAACTTAAACCCATTGGAAATATGCGTATTAATCATAGCAGCCATGCCTTCAAAGCCTGAAGGCGCATTTGAGACTAAATCAGTCAGCAAAGGCTCAATAAGCGGCTGATGCTCTTCAATTAAATCAGGCTTGTTGTAAACATCGTTTACAAGCTGTGTAAGAGTTTGTTGGTGTTGTTGTTCCATAATATTTCTATAACTCCATGTTATTTAATTTTTATGTTGTTTTGTTCAGCAAGTGCAAGTAACTCCGCGGCACGCTCTTTGTGATAGTTAATCATCGTGTTTTCATAAACATAATGAGCATGTTCACCCATTGCAGCCCAGTTCTGCTGGGCCTTATATAAATATGCTAATTCCAAATGTGCAGCAGTTATTAAAGAGTTCGGCCGCTCGATATCTAATGTGATAAGCTCTTTATAAAGTGACATGGCATAATTTATATCTTGCTCCACGAACGTACCTGTCCTATATAACCATGCAAGTATTGAGTATGCTTTGGGTTCTTTTTTTTCCATTCTTTTTTTGGCTTCAGCAATTAAACGAGAGCCATCACCAATATGCATACTTAATGTTACTAAAGAATTCCAGTGCCCCATCTCAATCGCTTTCTCACACCAAAGCTCTAGTTTTTCAGGTGCATTAATCAAACTTTTGTGGCATTGCTCTGCGGCTACTTCTCCCGTTAAGTCTGGATCATTAATATCTATTGAATTATCCCACCTTGGGCCTGCGGCATATAGGAGGGGCGAAAATACACACAGTAAAAAAAGAATTCTAAACATATTACTTCTCAAGCAACTTTTTTTTCGGGAAGATGTACTGTATAAGAAGGAAAAGGAGAAGGTATGAAAGATCCCTTTCTTGAAAAGTAAACTTTTCTCAAAGATTTATCAGCATTAGACTGGCCTTCACAAACCCCATTATTAAAGCACGTTACTCCACCAATATACTCTATAAGACTAATGCTACTTACATTTAAACTTAGCATTATTGAATCGATACCAATATGTTTATTACCTGCGTTAAATGCGTGATATCGATGCATAAATGCAACAATACGGGTACTTTGAGTTCGTTTTAATTCGGCATTAAAAATATTCGCCCACATTTGATTTCTTTGGATATGGGAATCCATACAGGTACTGTTGTCTGCTTGCTCCCAGTTACAGCGTCCATCGATTTCATCCATCATTTCAGTTGACATATCTAATGGAACAATCTTCATCCCTAATGAGTTGGCCGCTCTCACTAATTCACTGTAGCCAGTACTCGCAGCATCATTCCAGTTCCAGTCTTCTTGGAAATGTTTTTTATAGCATCAAAACCCTTTCCAGTTCGCTGATAGAACTCTATTTTATCTTTAATGTATAAAGGCAGCATTTCCATTGCAAAGTGAGTAAAACCTGCAGTTTTTAGCTGTTTAAGTGCCTTAACTGCCTCATATTTATACGATAGAGGATTGTGACTAGACTCTGCAATTATGACCAAGCGGGCATTTCCTGCCATTGTTTTATAGTTAACATCCGTGTTTATTAATTTATTACTTGTCTTTGCTTTTATCTAAATTTTCAAAGCACCATCTATAAAATTCTATAGCGTTGTTATTTTCAGAGCCATAAGGAGCAACTGCGTATTCATAGCTCATAGCGAATAACAACTCATCTGGAGTAAAATTACACTCTCCTCTTTTTGAGTAACAATGCTTCACCTTTCTCCACAATTTCATAGCACAGTTTACATACTCATCACCCCACTTATCTTTAAACTGCTTGCTCGGATTGTTTTTGAGTGTAAATTCAGCAATATAACGAAAGGTTAAGTCAGTCATGATGAAGGCTCCACAATAAAAATTAGCTTATAGGGGACTTGCAATATATTTTCCCTAAAGCTGAAATAACCAAGTCGTCGGGTACTAAAGAGTGTACAGATACCAAATGTAGGATAGATGAATCTACAATTAAATTTGTTTCCCCATTTGGTATTCTATATTCATATTTGGGTATAACTTTCTTTTCTTCTAATAATAAAAAATTTTCTTCGTCACATATAGGACAAATAGCTATATGACGTCTTTTATTAACAACTTCAGCTTTCTCGAGTGCGCTAAGAAACCACTTTAAAAAAATTTCTTTATCTGAGTTTGATTTGAACTCGTTGTTCATCAAATCTAAGTTAACCTTTCGGTCATTAGGCTTTCGTGAAATCACTCACAACTCCTTGTAAAATTAGCTTCAACTAATCTGAGGCAATTAAGATAAAATAAACATGATACCTAGCTATAGTTTTATTTTCGAAGACAAAAAGTCATAATAAAATTTGCCTTCCTCTTCATGTTCATCAAAAATTTCCTTACCAGCAAGCATATAAGCCTTTAACAGCGAGTTCTGACTACTTTCTATATTACCTAATTGATATTGGCATTGTCCGACCCTGAAATGTATAAATGCGTTTTCATTTGCTTCAGGATAATTCAAGGCATCCAATAAAGAGTCCAAAGACTTTTCATATTCATCAATCATGTAAAAACTATCACCAATCGAAACCTTGAGCCACAATACTTCATTCCAATCTTCATTAGGATCAACGATTAAATCAAGCGCTTTTTGCCAAATGGCTATAGCACCTAAAAAATCATCTTCATCGAATAAGTCATTACCTTGTTCGCAATACTGCTCTATTTGATCATGAATATCCATTATTTATACTCACTATAGAAAGTTTTATACTTCTTCGGCTGACTAACAAAGCAACGCCCTTTAGATATTGTATTCGCTTTATCAAACCACACTTTTGCTAGATCTAGTTCACCTTGCTCAAAATAAATGGCTCCCTTTAAGAATATAGGCCCATCTTGGTATGACTTTAGATTCCCAAATTCAAAAAGCTCATCCAAAATTACATGAGCTTCTTTATAAAGCTCTAACTCTTTGTACATATCACAGATATCACTAACCAAACTAATAGTAACATCCCAATCGTATTTAGGAGCAGGCAATAAATGCCATGCCTTTTCAGCAATACTCTGAGCTTCATTTAATTTATTTTCATCAAGCTTTTTAAATGCTTCAATAAATAACTCATTAATTTCATCATGTAATTTTGGTGGTAAACTTTTCATATAAAAACCTATTTTGAAGGGGGTTTATAACCTTCTTTTAACTTGGCTCCCGCGGAGCGATTTAAACTGTAATGGTCTAGAGTATAATTATTTGAATCCAACATCCACTCCCGAACTTCTTTAGATTTAGCGCCATATTTTCGTCCAGTCGTATTCCAGTATTTTACCGCATCCATTGGTTCATTAATCAGTGCGACTGGGTGAAATTGATTGGGTAGGTTGATGTACCAAGTATATTGACCGTGCTGGTATTCACCAATTAATTGGTCGTTATCCCAAATGTAATCAATTTTGCCATGCTCGGTATGCTTGGCGATGCGTCGACCCAGTAGGTCGTAGTCGTAATGCGTGAGCGTACCATTGTTGTTAAAGCTGCTTAATTGGTTGAACGCATTGTATTCACGGTGCGTTTTAATACCTTTACCGGTTTCACGAATTTGGTTGCCACATTCATCGTAATAAAAGTCGCTGTCGCCAAAGTGTGTTAGGCAAAAAATATCAACAAGGTTTGAGAAAAACTGCCTAAACCTTTAAAACATCCGTGTTGTTAAAGAGCGTTGTTGTTAGAATAAAAATTTATAATTGCTGTTTATGTAATGCTAGGTATTCTCGAAGTCAGAATTTAATCCCTTTGGGTTTTGTAGAATATTTATCACTCATTTGAATCATCGAAGTCAACCTCAGTGCCAAATGGCACCATTATGGCTTTCTCAACCATGTGCTCCACTTTCTCATCATTTAACCCCGAGAATGAATTAAATTGCTCTTTACTAAAAAGTGATGGTTTTTTGGCCTCATCCCTACTGAACTCCGCAAAAGGTGAATTATCATAGTTCTCTGACACTTTAAAACCTTTCAATTTACTTACTTGAAATTCGAGGCTTTTTAAATCACCCAGCTTTTTAACATAGTTAGTTATCTCTTCATCATCTTCCGGAAAATGGTATAAAAAAACGCCGTTTTCTGGTAAGTGATACTTTTTAACACATTCATCGCAGTACCAAGTTAAATCATAGCTATCATCAAGAAAATCAATTGCATATGGAATTGGTTTTATCTTACTTTTATTTACAATACTTTTTGCTAAATGACTGCAAACTTTTTGTGCTGTAATGAATTTATCTATCTCTTCTTTTGTAGGCATTATGTCCCCGCTCTCACCTAACATACATATAAAGGAATCTTTGCAAAATAAACAATGTAGATTTTACTCTTCAATCAATACCACGATAGATTTATTTTGCTCTGCGGCATCCCTAAACGTAACAAAGTAGCGGTCGCGGACTATTTCATAAGCTTGCGGGTCAAGTTCACCCGCTCTATGCTCAATGCTATCTACTAACGCTTTATTTTCACTGCTCTCTATATCGACTTCAAAATACTTTTCTAATAAAGGGAATAGGTCTTGCACCATTTCACTCGAAAAGAAGCCAAATGAACCACTTATGTTAGCATCTGGTCCAATTAATTGATGAGGATAATAATGAAAAGTACATACTGGCAGTAACCCTTGACCACCCACAACAGCATCAAGTAACTCGATAGCAGGAATAAATGCTCGCATGTTAAGCTCTATTGATTGCCATCTAGTAGCCTCATCGTGGGTTATATCTAACAACTCTTGGTATTTTTGCTCATCACTTGTATCTAATGTGTTTGGGTATACTGTTTCATCTACGATGAATAAATGAATTAAACTACTCATTACAATTTTTCCTTATCACAAGCTTATTCATTAATCAGGTATAGAGGTAAATATAAGGAATCAGTTTTACACTCCCAGCCATGTATATCTTTACCCAACTTTGCCATGGTTAATGCGTTTAACGACATAGTTCCTTGTTTATCTTCTTTGTAGTCGCCAAACTTACATTCATCAGCATGCCATGCAATGACTTTATCAATACTTGATTGCCACAATAAATCATCACCAATAGTAAGACCTTTAATCGCCTCAACAAGCGGAACAATGCATTGTTGAACATCTTTGTCTTTTGTTGATTTAGCCTCAGTCAGTGCGCTTTCAATTTCGTTCGTAGAAAGCTCCTTCCCTGTACCTATTTTTATTAGTAGATGGTCATATAAAAAGATAGCTTTCTTGGTCACACTACTTATTGTAAAGTCATCTGCATGTTCACGTAATTTGCTTATTATTGATTCATCACCAAACAGCAAAGCGACATTAAGCTTATTTTGGATAGTCCATTCGTTGCTATGCCCTTTTAGTTCCGAGTCGAAGCCAGTTAAGTATGCAAATGGCGCTGCTTTTTTTAAGTATAGTTTTGCTTCATTATAGTTTTCTAAAACGTAATGTGCGTATGCTAGATCCTGATATTTATAAGAAAGGATCCATGCTGCATCCTCCCTTTCTTCAAGAGGAGCCTCCCTGTTGTCCATATCAGCTAATCTAATATCAATAGTAATGGGAGCTTTTTTAAATAGTTTTTCAAATTTAAAATCGTAGTTATTTAGTTTTAACATTATTTACCCTTCGGAAGAGGCTGAAGTTTACCACCAACAATCTTACCATTGACTTCATCGGCTTCAATAACGAGCTTGGTAACTTTAGGTTTTTTATTCTCGATGGCATCTAAAATATCTTCGCCCAATTGATTCTTTTCTTTGTACTTTTTTGAGTTTTCCATCGATTGTAAGCTATTATCAATCCATTCATCTGTCATCTGGTTGCCTTTTTTGGCACCAGTCGTTAATTTAGCACCTGGACCTTTAGCTTCAACAACAAAGTACTCTATCACTTTGCCATTTTCGTCTCGTTTGGCCCACACCTGATCAACTCCTGGGCCTGGACCAAAGCCCATTTCCATTGTGGCTGGAGGAGGAGGATCTGAAAACTCTTTTTCCATGTACATTGAAGCACCAAGCTCACCTTTAGCCTCTGTAATCTTTGCTTTAAAAGCACCTTGCCTCCTAGCTGAATCTCCTGCCGCAATTGAGTCTTTTAGCCGCGTTTCATAATGTTTTTTATACTCTTCAACTGCTTTGGTATGTTTTTCAAGCGTCGCATCTTCGAATTTAGACTCTTTCTTATCTTTATCTGGCTTTTTATTAGAAGAATCTAGCTTTCCTTTCATTAACTTGTGCGTAAACACCTTAACTTTCCGATCTTCAATGTCGGAATTATTGGGAACGTTCTCAACACCCCCAGCTTTTAACACATCAAATACATGGGTTAAACAACTTTGATTAACAGGGTCATATAATGGTGTGTCCAAGTTATCTGGATTCCAATCAGCCCTATCGAGAGCCATGTCGCCCTCTCTAAGTAGCTGCCTTTGTAAGTCACTTGCAGCTATCGCATTTGGTAACTTAATAGTTGCCTTTTCAATCGATTTACCTGCAAACTCTTGCTCATCGTAACCGATGATAAGCGTGTTAGTTCTCGTGCCATCAGCCTCAGTACCACCATGTTGGTGAGTTTTAGTCGTATCAAACTTTGTTTTGACCTGAATCGCAAAATGCATGTCACTACCATGACCGATTTTTAAAACAGTGGCAGACCCCTCCTTACAACTTAACCCAAACGGATCCACCCAATTCACTGGATTCGGCGCGTATTGGTAATGGTTTATACCACCTACCAAGCCTATCGGGTCTTGGTTTATAAAACGTTGTTGTTTTGGGCTGTAATAGCGGTAACGGTTGTAATGTAAGCCGCTTTCTTCATCAAAATACTGCCCTTGAAAACGTATTGGTTGAGTGAAGCTGTTTTTAATAGATGCCTCAAGCTCTTCATAGCCATACACATCCGCGTGGTTTTGCCATACAACTTCAGCGTTTTTATTTGTTACAAAACGTGGGGTGTTTAGTTGGTCTAGGTGATAGTAATACACCTCACCTTGTTTAATCAGTGCGACTGGGTGAAATTGATTGGGTAGGTTGATGTACCAAGTATATTCACCGTGCTGGTATTCGCCAATTAATTGGTCGTTATCCCAAATGTAATCAATTTTGCCATGCTCGGTATGCTTAGCGATGCGTCGACCCAGTGGGTCGTAGTCGTAATGAGTGAGCGTACCATTGTTGTTAAAGCTGCTTAATTGGTTGAACGCATTGTATTCACGGTGTGTTTTAATACCTTTACCGGTTTCACGAATTTGGTTACCACATTCATCATAATGAAAGTCGCTGTCACCAAAATGTGTTAGGCGGTCAGCCTCGGTTGTGCTTTGAATAACAGTATCATTAGTTAAGTTACTATCTGATGCTGCAACCGAATCACTATATTCGCTGTGAATAACATCATTTGTATACGCTGAATCGTTATTTTCAACGTGATTAATTGCATCGCTGGTATCAGCTTGCTGCTCGGTTAATTCGCCATTTTTTAGTTTTGACTGGCTAACAGGATTACCAAAGCTGTCCCACTGGTATTGGGTAGTCGTATCAACCTCAGAGCTTGCCAGGTTTTGCTTAATTAACTGGCCAAGGCTGTTGTATTCAAAATTAATGTTATGACTACTAACCCCTTCTTCTTTACGCGCAATTAACTGGTTAACACTGTCGTAATTGTATGTACAGGTATCGAATAGTGCTTGCGCAGAATGGGTTAACTGCTGCTGTGTTAAGCGGTTGAATACATCAAACTGTTGAGTAAGGGTGACCTCATTACCAAAGTGCTGTGTTTGAATGTTATTTTGGCTGTCGTAACCAAGTTCAACCAGTTTTGTTAAATCACCATTCGCCTGCTTTACTTGAATTGCACTAAGCTGACCAAATTCATTGTAGTGATAATCAAGCGTTGTTGAGTCTGGCAGAGTGAGTGACTGTCTTCTACCATAGTCATCGTAGGTGTATGCAAGTTTATGTGTTTGATGTTGATTATGAATTTGCTCAACACTAATTAATCGCCCGCCCTTATCAAACGCTTGTTTTATTGTTGATTGCGCATTATGAGCGCGAGCTATTTTACCTTCTGCTGTGTAGGTGTAATGGTTAGCGTTATTAATGATTTGTTTGCCTGTGGCAAGACTTGCGTGCTGCGAAATTATGCGGCCTAGTTTGTCACGCTTAATTTTTACATGGCGTTTATCACTTTGTGTTACTGACACTAAGCGATTACAAGCATCATACTTGTATTGTTGTATCGTGCCATCAAACCCCGTTACTTGAGTCGGGTTTTCATTTGCATCGTAGTTTATACGGTATACATGGCCGTCACTGCGCTCGATTGCCGTTAAGTTGCGCTCTTTATCATAAGTTAAATGCAGTGCGCTGCCGTCGGGTTGAATAACACAATGCGGCTGGCTTAGCCCTTCAAAGTGTTGCTCTGTAGTATCGCCGTTGCTGTTTTGTGAGCTAACTAACCTACCCGCTTCATCGTATGTGAAGTATTGCTGTTGTTTATTTTCTGAATCATTTTGAGCAAACGCGGTGGTTTGCACAAGTTGCCCCTGCTCATTGTATTTATACTGAGTAAGCAGCCCTGCTTGGTTTATTGTTGCATTAATGCGGCCTAAGTTATCGTAGCTATAACGAATAAGCTCATTATTATGCTGCTTAGCAAGTAGCTCACCATGCTCGTTCCACGTATATTTTAAAACATGGCCGTTAGGCGTGATATGTTGCGTTAAGTTACCTTGTTGATCGTAGCTATAAAGCGCAATTCGACCATCTGCTAGGGTTTCGCTTTGCAGTAATCCAGAGGCACTGTACTTACGTTGGATTTTGTCGCCATTTGGCAAGATAGTTAACACTTGTTGGCCTAGTTGGTTATAGCCAAATTGAGTGCGAGTACCGTCAGGTTGAGTGACAGAGGCAAGCTGACCATAGTCTGTATAGGCATATTGAGTTTGATTGCCCAAGGGGTCTGTTTGTGTCAGCTTTTGTCCAAGCGTATTGTATCCGTAGGTTGTGGTGTGACCGTTGGCATCCGTATGCTCAATCAATTTACCTTGTTCGTTATGAACAAAATGCTCTTGATTACCGCGAGAGTCGATACTGGTTGTTTTATTCCCTTGATACTCAAACTCATAGCAATAGGTATTGTCATCACCCCATTGTTTTATACATTTGGCATCGTAACCGTATGAATCCCATTCAAAATGATGGCTAAAACCACTTGCTCTGGTCCGCTTTATTAATAAATGCGCAGCATTGTACTCATAGCGCTCTTGCTCACCATGTTGGTTTGTTGCAGCAACTAAATTTTGCTGTTCATCATATTCATAACGTGCCAGAGGCTGATCAATCAGAACAAGCTTATTTTGTTCATTTGTTCTATAAGCGTGAACTGTTTTTAGCAGCCCTTGTTTATTATATTTTAAAACGCAACCACGTGCTTTATTCACCTCTATGCGCTCTAAGCGCTCTTGAGAGTCATAATAAAAACGTGTGCTCTGGCCTTTTTCGTTAATGATTTTTTCAAGTAACCACGCAGACTCACTAGGCATAAACGTTAAATGATGGTCATTCGGTGTTACCAACACTTGTTTGCCGCTTGTTTTGTAATGCAAGGCAAGGTTACTGCTGAGCTGGTAGCTAGACTGGCCTGGTTTTACTTTTTCAAATCGATGAGTCGCGCCATGTTCATCATGGTACTCTAACCAGTAAGTGCCTTTTTGCTTAGGGCCAACTTTTGGGGGTGGTAAGTAATGCTCTGTTAATTTCACCATGTAATCATGGCGCCAACCATTACCAAGCAATGAGCGTTGATTACACTTTGATGAGCGATACAAACGTCGCCAATTAAGTGGCTTATTCGCAGCGAGCGTAAAATCCACTAACGGCAATATTTCCTCGCCCGTCAACATTGAAACAGGGTCTGAACGACACTCTTGCTCTGTAATTGGGGTTTCACTGGCAGTGGCATTGCTTGCCCCCCCGCTATTACTTGCAGGTGCTTGCGTTGCCTTTTTACCACTACTTGAGCTGCTTTGTGATTGTGATTTTTTGGCTTTCGATGGACGAGTATTATCGCTCACTTGAATAACTGTTTTAGCTTTTTGTCGGTAACAGCTCACTGCGCCAGAGGTAAGCGCACTCACTAAGGCGGTGGCGGTTTCACGCGCAGATGCTTGCCTTGGACAATGAATACCCGCAGCTTGTAGTAGTTGAATGAGATCTAAACGTTTCGATGCATCGCCACTTAATGCCGTGCCTAACTCAGCAACGTACTTGTACGCACTATCCGGCGTGCTCGTCGAAACAGGCTCAAAGCCACTAGGGGCTTTTTGCTTAGCTAACACCACACAAATTGGGTAGCTTATTCCTTGTAAAACAACTGCTCTGCTATCCATTAGTTGCACACTTCCTTACTTGTCCATAAGTATGACGCGACGGCTTGGTACTTGTTACTTTCTTGAGTTATCACTAACGCCTGAGACAAACTGTCATTATAAAATGGGCTATTTGTCAGCGTTGCAAGATTGATAATCCCTTCTAATGCACCTAGTTTTCCTAATTTATAATTAGGTAATTGAAAAATCGTCTGTTCATTAATTTTGTTACTTAACACTGGTAAATAATTTAACCAGTCATCACTTTCTACGCCATTTCCTGGGGCGAAAATTATGTCTATTGGCTGCTCATTAAGCGATAAAACACGCTTTAGCTCCCCTTGAATAGGGTTATGCTTAGCAAGGTCTATCGAAGCAACCATCTCTGCTGATTGTAACACCCAACCAGTATTTATAAACTCAATATTAGCCGTGCTTGCTGCAACACCTAAATAATCAAATTGTTCGCGCTTATTTGCTTTAAAAACACCATCAATGGCAATCACTGTTACATTTTCAAGGCTGCTCTCTTGAGCCAGCATTAGTGCTGAATGTATACCATGGCAACCTTCAAAAAACAGATGTTCTAAGGGCGTGCCAAAGCATTGCTGTAAGCTCGTTGCAAAAAGTGTTTTTAATTCACTTTGGAACGGCAACGCAGGCAAAAGCCACATTACAGTACCATTTTGCGCGAAATCCGTTTTAAAAACAGACTTAGCTTTCATGATGCAGTCGTACACAAACGCATCAGTTGAATGCCAAGGAACTACACAACCTTCACTAGAACCACCCTCTAATAGTAATTCTTCAGGACTGAGCTTATAAGGCGTTTCAAACTGATCGATGTTAATTTTAAATGCACTCAATGAACACTCTCTTGATAGTTTTTACTATCCATCTTAAGCGCATTTAAAATTGCTAATACTTGCCAGCTTTGTTGATCAACACCTTGCTGTTTTACTCTATCAATCGGTTGATTTAATGCATAGCCATATACTAAAGTTTTGCCAACGTAATATGACTCGTGCTCAGGCCAATACTGGTTAAACTGATGTTGGAAATCAACGATTGCTTGTGCATCTGTTTGTGCTTGCACTTGAGTTTCATAGGTCACTAAATTATCTAATTCAGCCCCTAAACAACGCTTTATACCATTAATAAGTGGCTCTGCATCCTCAACATCCGATAATAACGACACAACTAACGGAACATATTTAGGCATGCCTGTATGCAGCATCACTTGTAACGCCTCTTCTCGAGACAGCGCTTGGCTTGCAAAGTTGCATACATGATTCACGCGTTGTTGATCTAGCAATAATAAATAAGCAGACATTAACGGTGAATTAATTAAATTTAGCTCAGCAAAATCGTTCGTGGTTTTAAACAACGCCTTTGTTGTTGGTAATTCTATAACGGCTTGTTTAAATGCTTTAAATAACTCAACATGCTGAGCAGACTGACTAAAGTAAATCGGCTTAAGTGCATCAAATGTCTGCGCATAAGCCATTTGTGTACGACCACAATAAATTGCTAACTTTTCAACGAGTAGCTGTTTAACTGGCAGCTCTTTTTCGTCACTTTCATTTAACTGCGCTACGCACTCATGAGTTAACTTTTTAGGTGACGTTAATAACGTGACCAAGCATGCTTCAGCCAATGTGCTTGCTAATACTTCGCCAGTATTCAAGTCTCGAAGAGCTTGCAGTAACTGGGCGGCTGACAATGTAACTTGCAGAATCTCAGAATTATAAGCATGAAGTTTTAATATGAGTTGCTGACGAGCTTGCATCAAATAGTCAACAGAATAAAAAGGATTCTGTTGTGCACTGTGTAGTTGATTTAAAGTATTTGAATGCGCTTTTAGCAACATAGTAAGCATGATTAACCACCGATCAACACGGTGGGATTACCAACGATAATTTTGCCGCCATGAGACGTTCCGTCGCCCATTCTAGCCGCTGGTTTTCCGTTTATTTTAACGGTAGATGATCCGCTATTGATGCTATCAGGAGGGCCAACACAAATCAGCATATCGCCTTTTCTTGCTGCTGGCATACTACCAATTAATACATTTGATGAACCCGCCACAATAGGGCCACCAACGTGAGGAACTTTTGCAGTTACTTTAGGACAAAGGTGCATATGACCAATTGTTGAAGCGGGTTTACCCATAACCTATTCCTTGTTTTCGCATCCATTAATCGTACAGAGGGATAACTTGTAACTTATTAACACTCACAAGCTTCGCTAGCTCTTCTACGATATCATCATAAGATAAGTCGTTTATGATTGAGCTGGTCTGTGTCGCATATTGATATACATAAGAAAGCACATTACTACTGTTCAAATTAGGATGAAGGTTATAAAAAAATTGCTCAGCAAAATAACCATCATGGCCTTTAAAGTAATCAATTGGCAGACTCAAAAAAGGATCATCCGGACGGTTTACCGATAAACACACTAAATGCGGTAAACCATAGCGACAATACACTGTAAAGCCGCTGCTAGCAGCTCCATGAACAGCACCTGTTTGAAAAGTTGTAATCAGTTCCATAGCTTAATTCAGCTTAATCATGCCGGCAGAGAGTGTAATTGCACTGCCATCTACTTTTACATTACTGCCTTTGATATCAATATTTGTGCCTTCAATGGCAATATTACCACTGCTGCTCATCGTTATTTTTGCTGAGCCCGTTTTAATAACAATTTCTTTTCCAGCTTCAATATTAAGTGTTTTACCCACTTTTAAAGTGTCATTATCGCCAATATCAACCGTACGATTTACTTTTATTTTCGCGTCATCGTTGTTGCCAACTTCTAGAAAACGATCGTTATCAATTTTTTCTTTTTGATCGTTCTTTACATACAATTGTTTGTCTTTTTCTGCTTGCATGTAAACTAATTCGCTGCCTTTTTTATCTTCAAAACGCAGCTCATTAAAGTTATCGGCCCCACCTTCTTTTGTAGAGCGAGTTTTTATACCACTTTGTGTTTTTTCAGCAGGTAAAGCATACGGAGGCATTAGATCGGCGTTATAAACCGCGCCGCTAATAATCGGTTGGTCAGGGTCACCATTTATGAAGTCAACCAACACCTCTTGTCCAACGCGAGGGAAAAAGAATGCGCCCCATTTTTTACCGGCCCAATTTTGAGCAACCCTAATCCAACACGAGCTTTGAGAGTCTTTTTTACCTTCACGGTCCCAATCAAATTGCACTTTTACACGACCATACTGGTCGATCATAATTTCATCGGCACTATCACCCGTCACGATGGCCGTTTGTACACCGTTTATAACAGGTTTATTTTTAATATGGGCTGCACGGTAAGGCACATCTTTTGGAACACACTCAAAGTGGTTAGAAAAAACTTCTTCAGTTTGAGATTGTTGTCCGCCAGATTGGTTTGGCACCGTGATCGCGGTTAGCAATGAGGTAATTGCAAATGTTTTGCCCTCTAGGCGCGGATCTTCATGCTTTTTAAAACTGAACAGTTTACCAACAGAAAAAGATCGGCAGTCACTTCGACCACTGCTTAATTTCATATTTCGCTGGAGTGACTCTAGCTGCAGTGCCGCTAAATTTGCAGCACGAGGATGCGTTTCTGCTTCGCCTGTGTATTCAAATACTTCTGCAACCGACTGAGTGGGTAAATCAGCTTTAGCGTGATCACCATCTGGGTATCTTGGCGGTTGCTTAAAATCATAACCAATTCGTTTGTAGCTGCCTGGTGCTAAACTTAAGCCACCTTGCCATTTATTGACATGAGACTCGCTTAAATGGCCAGAGCTAAACACAACTTTAGCCTCTGCGCACTCTTCATAGGCAGTGATATCATCGGCAAGAACCAAAGTATGATTACTTTTACTGTGTTCGAAGAAGTAAAAAATCCCTTCTTGTTGTAGTAATCGCTGAATAAAGTCAAAATCAGATTCTTGATATTGAACACAATATTCATACTTGGGGTACGTTTTAGTGGTGTTATCTTTGAATGCAACATTATGCTGACCAAATAAATCAGCAAAAATATCTTGAATGGTTTTCTTTTGAAAAATACGACTGTTTTTTCTGTTACGCATTGACGCTGCGTAAGGAACAATCGTTGCGTGATAATCAATATAATTCTTTTGTTCGTCTACATCAGCCGTGCGGCTTCCGTTAGATACCAACTGGCTAACAATACCATGAAAGTATCGCTCACCTGCACCGTCGGCATTTCGAACTTTTATGGAAACAGGCTTACCAACAAGATCTTCATGTGCGATTTGCGTCCCAATAGTAAACATATTCACTGACATCACAAACAAATCTGACATCGATTCTTGTGCGACGAGTCGAGTCAAATACAGTGCGTCTTTGCCTGCTGGGGTGTTTATCTGAATTACATTTTTATCTTGTGTTGCTTTTTGCATTCCTTGCTTCCTATTCCTACAGATCAAAAAAGCTCTGAGTAAAACTCAGAGCTAGTTGGTTTTGCAAAAAATTACATTTGCTGACCTTTAACGCCACTGTAACCATAAACAAGTGGTGCAGTGATGTTGTTTTTATCATCAGTAGGCGTCACTGTCATCATCATTTCAGTGTAGCTGATAGTGATAGTTTCAATTGGGCGATCGTTTTGAACTGATACAGAGTAGCTAGAAATCATTGCATCTGTTAATTCGATTTTCATGATTTCTTCAACTTTATCACCTTGTTTAGTGATATGGAAAACAGCTGGTAAGCCTTTACCAATAGTTGCTTCTTTGAATAAGTCCGGAGACGCTTTATCTTGAAGTTTAGTGATAGTTACATCGCCTAAACGAGTTGAGCTAGACTCACGGTCCATTGCTGTACCTGTGTGAGCTGAAATTTCACGACTTACATTCCAATCTAGTGATAAAACCGTGATTAAGTCTTTGAAAGACTCAGCTGTAGTTTCACCTTTAATTGAACCGTATTTTAAATATGTATTTGCTTGCATATGATAATGCTCCTTTTTAATTTATAAATTTTATCCATTAAACTGGATTATTTACTTTTGGTTACCCAAAATTCCTTTGAAATCACTATCTTTAACTGCGCAACGAAAGGGTCTTCTCAATCCTTTCCCTAGACGAAGACAATGTCTCAATGTTCCATCAATTAATGAAGACGGAGAAATTATAATCCGACTCAAAAAAAGAAACAAGAAAACTTATGATTAATAATTAACTTACTTTAAAATCAAAGTTACCATCATTAATAAATAATGATATCTCATTTAACTGCTCACCTGAAACTATGTTATCAAGTAATCTCTTCGATAAAAGTGGCAATACATTATTTTGCAACAATGTATGTATATTCCTAGCACCCGAACCAGAGTCATTGCAATTACTAACTATATAATCAATAACGCAATCAGAGTATACAAGCTCAGAATTATAATTATTCTTAACTCGCTTACATATTTTATTCAATTGCAGTCTTGCTATATCTGCAAGAGTGCTCTTACTTAATGGAATGTAAGGAATAACATTTATGCGACCAAGAAATGCTGCTTTAAACACATCTAACAAATCATTTTGTAATGCTTTTTGCAGACCGGCAATGCTTGGTGCAGTCTCCTCGTCCTCAAATAAGCTCATTGTGGTGTCGGTACCCACGTTTGAAGTCATGATTATGATGGTATTTTTGAAGTCGATATCTCTACCTTCACCATCTTTTATTGTACCTTTATCAAATACTTGATAGAAAATATCGTGAACACCTGGGTGTGCTTTTTCTATTTCATCTAACAAAATTACGCTATAAGGTTTACGACGAATAGCTTCTGTTAATACACCGCCCTCACCGTAGCCAACATAACCAGGAGGAGAGCCAAGCAACAGCGACACTTTATGCTCTTCTTTATACTCAGACATATTAATGATGGTGATATTTTCTTCACTACCATACACTTCGTTCGCTAAAGAAAGCGCAGTTTCTGTTTTACCTACCCCACTTGGGCCTGCCAACATAAAGATACCATTAGGGCGGCTTTCATCGGCTAAGTGTGCTTTCGATGTTTGCACAACTTTTGCAATTAGATCGAGCGCATGGTCTTGGCCTACAACACGTTGTTTCATGGTATCAGCAAGTTTTAAAACACTGATAACTTCATCTTCATGCATTTTACCTACAGGAATACCAGTCCAATCAGAAATAACTTGGGCAATTAATTCATCATCTACTTGCCAATGCACCATATTCGAATCAAATTGTGCAAGGTTCTCTTTATACTGCTGCAGTTTCTGAATTTCCTCAGCGTTGTCATTGTCATCATCGTTAAGCGCAGTAAGTACTTCTTTTACGTCTTTAATTAATGACATTTCACTCTCAAATTGCTCTTTTAGAGGTTCAAGCTGCTGAGAGATTTGCTCACTTTTTTCGTTTAGTGTTGCAAGTATCTCGCTGTGATCAAGGCCTGTACGCTGTTCACGGCTTAACATAGCAATTTGAGATTTAATTTCTGACTGCTCGTTTTCTAGCTTTTCGATCGAGTTAGGTTTAGATGCTTGGCTCATAGCAACGCGCGCGCATGCAGTATCCAGTAACCCAACCGCTTTATCTGGCAGTTGTCTGCCAATGATATAACGGTGAGATAAGTTAACAGCGCTTTCTAATGCTTGCTCAGAAATAAATACATTATGGTGTTTTTCCATCACTGGCACTAAGCCACGTAACATAGCAATGGCTTTTTCTGGTGTTGGTTCTTCCACCTTAACGACTTGGAAACGTCTTGCTAATGCAGCATCTTTTTCGAAAAACTTCTTATACTCAGCCCATGTTGTTGCAGCAATCGTTCTTAACTCACCACGCGCTAGTGCAGGCTTTAATAAATTTGCCGCATCATTTTGACCCGCTTGGCCACCGCTGCCGATCATAGTGTGTGCTTCATCAATGAAAAGGATAACTGGGTAAGGGGCATTTTTAATTTCTGAAATAAGTGACTTTAAGCGATTTTCAAACTCACCTTTCATACCTGCGCCAGCTTGTAATAGCGCAAGATCTAAAGTATGTATTTTTACATTTTTTAATACTTCAGGAACACTTCCTTGCGCTATACGCAGTGCTAAACCTTCAACTACCGCAGTTTTACCTACCCCAGCTTCGCCCGTTAAAATTGGGTTATTTTGCCTGCGGCGGGTAAGAATATCGACCATTTGGCGGATTTCAAAATCGCGACCTAAGATAGGATCAATCTTGCCTGCTTTAGCTTGCGCCGTTAAATCAACTGTAAACTGATCCAGATTAGGTGTTTTCGATGACACATTTACCGGCGCATCTTGTTGTGTCTGTGAAGCAGGGTTTACCTCATTCGACTTAGTAACCAGTTCTGGCCAAGCATGTAAAAGTTGCCCTGCATCTATTTTATTGAACTCTTTACTACAACGGCTGACAACGCTTGCTAACGTATCGTCTTTCACTAGCGTATAAATAATGTAGGCACTGCGTATTTGTGTGTCTGTAAACTCAATACTTGTACTTAGCCAAGTTTGTTTCAATAAGCTTGTTACATGAATTGATAAACTAGGTGATGAGTTACACCCTGTTTTATGCGATTCAAGTGACTTATTTAAGTCGTGCTTCAGTTTATCTTCATCAATATCGTAAGCACTTAAAATGAGTCTAAGGTCATCAACTTGCTGTTCAAGCAATGCTAAAATCCAATGCTCTAGTTCAACAGTAAAATGGCTGCGGCTATTACAAATAGCAACAGCTAGCTCAAGACTTTTTTTACATTCAGGACTTAGCTTTTCAACTAGTTTATTTAGTGTCATGGTAGACATAATATTTCCTTGTATTTATTTATCCTTTAAACGACAACTCAGTGACGTTTCCCTTACGAACACCACTTTGCGGTAAAAGAAAGCTATTACAGCCTAATTGAAAACGCTCTTCTTTTAGTTGTGTTGCATCTAATTCATAAAAATTCGACTTAATAACCAGCTCATGTTGAACTTGATTACCGAGAAAATCTTTCGTTATTTTGTGTGCCAGATCGTATAAATCTCTGCGCGGCAAAAGACGCGTTGTTTGCTTTGCATCTTTTGGTTTAACAATCACTTTCACTTTTGTAGAAATATCCCATACTTGCTTTCCTGCCATTGCATCAACACCTAAACGCGCATGCTTTGCATTAAAACCCGTACTGGTTATTTGTGTTTGTTCGCTTTGTTTTAATGGTTGCCACTGGCCAACAAACTGCGCGATTTCAACATCACAATCGAGATAGAAAGCGAGAATATTTCGCAAATCAGCAGCATTACGTGCTCTTCGGCTAAATAAGCCACCAAAATACAACTGATGCGGGGCACGACCACCGCTTAGCAAAGATAAGATCTTTGTATGTTGATCATGCTCTTTATTGGCAAAGTTAAGTGTGGGCTTATACTTCTTCCAAGCACGATAATATAAAGAAACTAAACGATGATTAAACATGTCATAGAAATCACGCATGGTTGTGTCTTTAAAGCGCAACCTTTGCATCACCAACTCACTATAAAAATGAGGCAACGCACCAGAGCATCCCGTCATTCCCATAAATGAGACTTCCATATTAAATTTTGTGGCGCCTTCGTATGTTCCTGATGACTTTAGATTTGTGATCACATTACCGGCAAAACCAAACTTTTGAGTGGCCGAAAAACGAATAAGTTCTAGCTTAGGATGACTATCATAGCCAACCTTACGATACTGCTGCGCAGATTCTTGTAACTGTGATTCAATAATGAACACCGCTTTATAAAAATCAGTTTGAGTTGCACTGTGCAGTAACTTATCAATCATAGTAAAACCCCAGAACCAACCCGAGCAGGCCATTGATGGTAAACTCGATCTTGCTCTTTGAGTTTTAAACTCAAACGGGTGAAGCTATTAATTGAAGCAAATTGTGAGAAAAAACAATCTAAAACAGATGCAAAAAAGAATACACCACTGCCCGAGAAGTCATCATTTGCAAAGGTAATTTCGATATCTGTGCCAGATGCAAACGCCACTCGACCATTTTGCACTACACGCGCCGTTGCAGGCTCAATTTTTACATTGTAGATATTATCGATCATGCCTTTTGATTGTGGCGTTGCTTTGAAATCATATAATCTAAGTGTTTCTTTCAACTTATCGACTGCGTTTTCACCGCTAAATGAATCAATGGTGAGGTGATTAATTAGCTGCCAACGCGTGCTACTTCCTAATACTGGTCTGACTGCGTGAGTAGGTGCCACTAAACACCTAATTTTTTTAATTACATCACCCCGTTTTGGCATAGACAAACCAAGCTCATCATCACCAAACGGTAAGCTTGCTGGCAGATTTCGGTTACTGCATTGAGCGCGCACGGTTAACACACTATTACCTTCACTCAGCTCTTGGGCACTATTTTCAAAGCCACCATTAACCAAAGATAAATAGGTTTCTGTCCCCGCCTCTGCATAGCCGCCAGCCCATAAAGCGGTTTCACGGCGTGTATGCCAAAATAGATCTTTATGTTCTTGATATTTAGGGTGTGTTTGCCCATAAAAAGGCGTAACGATTTGTTTATTACCCTTATGGTCAAATGCCACGACTTCTTCAATGCTTATGATTTCAGATATTTCAGAATCGATATAACGTGGTGCAAGCTTGTACTCGTACTCACTTAGCTCAGGTCTGATCGGCTCAATTTCTTGTTCAAACATATTAATAATGGGTGTGCATCCCAATAAGAACATGTCTTTATCAACTTGTTTTTCTAACTCTGTAGACTCTGTGTCTAAATAAAAATACAAGGTCGTTGTGTTTGAATCACGCGGCAACACATGGCGAATATTTTGTAATTCGAAAAATTTAAACTTTTCAGGAAAAATAAAGTGTTCAACCAATAACCTAAAGCCAGATGAAGAGCGTAATGAATAAGGCACTACAGCCTCATCGTGCTCAAAACCAACAGGCTTTAAATGCTCATTTGACAGATAGTGAACACCTTCATCGCCATTATCAACGGCAATACCAATACAGTGTTTGAATAATAATTCGTACACTTTTAATGAAAAATGCCACTGCCCATGTATAAATACTTTTAGATTATTAAGCTCAGTCTCATGCAGCGGTACTCCTTCATACTCACCTGTGAGCTGTACTTTGAAAATGGCTTTTGCAGGCTCATTCCAAGTTGGTTTTGGTGCAATAAACGGACTATTATCAAATTGAGCCGCCGTGATTTCAACTGGCCAGAGGTTGGTGTCAAAGCAGCTTTTAAACTTACACTGCTTCATGTTTTCAACATTGGTTTCGACTTCACTTCCTCTCGGTATGACGATGCCTGTTGTCGATAAATTTTCTGACTCAAGCTTAATAACAGACAATGAAGGGATAGGTGCTTGGTAATCAGGATAAAGCTGACCTAATAGTGCATCCGTAAGTTCAGGAAAACTATCATCAAGCTTTTGTCTGATGTTAGCTGTCAAAAACGCAAATGATTCAACCAACCTTGAAACATGAGGATCTTCAATCGTTTCATCACTGAGTTTTAGTCTTCCAGCAACCTTTGGGTATTTCTCAGCAAAGTCTTTACCTAAGTGGCGAACATACGCCAACTCACGGTTATAATATTTTAATAATTCATCATTCATAGTGAAGACTCGAAAATTTTCATGCCAAGGCTAACCGGCTCAACCTCAGAGTTAAAACTAATAAACTCAGGCTCAGGATCGGCATATAACAATGCATTTATTCTTAGGTTTAACACACGATTAATTGGCAACTCTTCGTCAACTAACACTTCAACTTCAATGAAACGCGGCTCAAATCGTAAAATGGCATCGCGTACTTTTTCGCACAACACGAGTCGCCCTTCATGAGAGCTCACAGACATACTCGAAAAGTCGGGGAGCCCATAAGATAAGCAAGATGTCGCAAGCTCAGTATACTGACTAGGCCATGTATGCCATTGAATACGAGCATTAAGCAAAGCTTCCATATCTCGTCGCACTGAATTTTTTAACTGAGATAGACTAATTCCATCCGTTCTTTGTGGCGACTCCTGAATTTCAGGTTCATCGTCAATTAAACGGTCTAGAATCGAAGCTTTGAGCGACTGTTTGCTTTCAATCATGATTATGCGAACACTCGTTAAGCGATGAAACGACCAAGGTCAGAAATAAGAATGGCTTCATCATTTGCATAAAACATTTTCATTCCTTTACCTTGAATCAAGTTTTCGCTTAATTCTTGCCATTCAGTCACTTGCCCTAGCTTCTCAAGCTCCGTTTCAGAATACGGGTAAACGAGAGGGATATGAGCTGTACCACTTGGGCCATTTTTGATGATAACTTCAGCGCGCAACCAAATTTGTTCAACAATTGAATCAACAGGTTCGAACTCAAGCTTTTCAATTTCATCAAAGCGAGCTAAATAAAACTCACCGTTCGTTCCAAGTATCTCTAAATACGGATTAATCGAATCATCTAGGTCACGGATGGCAGCTTGTTGATCTTCAACTGTGTTAGTACGAAGCTGCTCAACTTGCGCTGCAATTTCAGTTGCTTTATCAATATCGTTAGCTAGTAAGTTGATGTGCATTTCAAGAAAAGCTTCATCTAGCTCATTTGCATCATGAAATAACTTGGGGGCAGCTTTACCCGCGTAAAAGTCTTGTCTTGCCTGCTCTGCTCTAATCAGGTGTCTTAAATTAACAGCGCCTACAGCAAACTCTGGTGACTTGGTTACCATAAAATCAAGCTGTTTATCTGCCTTTTCTAATTCACCATTTACACATAACAATTCCGTGTAGGCACTTCTGATATCAAAATTAAGCGGATCATCTTTTAATTTTTCAGCACAATACTCAAGTGCTTCTGTTAATTTTCCGTTTCTGATGAGTGCATGGATCTCTCTCATTTTTATTCCTTTATTTGGTGGTGAGGACTGAGCTCAGTCACTAATTTGATACTCGATATCATTTGATCAAGTTGAAAATGCGGCTGTAGTTGCAAAACTGAAAAATAATGCCCTGGCCTCGATTTATTTTCGGTCACTCTCACTTTTGCATTCGCAAGAGGGTATTTACTACGAATATGCTCCGACGCGGAGTCAGACGCCGTAGTGTAATTATTCACCCACGATTGCAACCCTTGCTCACATGCTTGTGCTGTGCTGTACGAGCCAACACGGTCGCGGGCAAGTAATTTTAAATAATGGGCAAACCGTGACACACATAAAATATATTGCAGCATGGATGACAGGCGCGCATTGACTGTTGAAACTTCACTGTCATAGTACTTAGCCTGTTGCACCGAAGCATTACTATAAAAAACTAAGTGCTCAGTATTCGTCACAGATGATGCAGGGATAAAACCCAGCTCTGAAAATTGCTTTTCTAATTTACTCGTTACAATTAAATCCAGCGGTGGTTTCGCTTCTTTTCTGTAAACATCTGTCGAATAATAGTTTTTTGTAAGCCCTGTAACGATGCCTTTGGAAACCTTACCTGGCTCAATGCCACGAATTTGACCAAACCAGCCACTTTCTGAGTAAGCACGAACAAGCGTTAATACAAACTGATAAGCTGCATTGCCCCAAAGCATTTCGGTTTCAGGGCTGGTTATTCGCTCTTGATAAGCAAAATCTTGGTTGCGAGTGCCATCATTTTTATAAGGGGCACGCGCCAGCACATGGGGTAAAACAAGCCCTACAAAGCGTGAATCTTCCATCTGCCGAAAACTTCGCCATTTAACATATTCAACTTGTTCGAATTGATTATACAAATCGAAGTAATAGCCAAGATCAGCAAAACTATCGGCACCGAATAAGTTTGCCGAAGCTGAACTTATAAAAGGTGAAAAAGAGGCAGCGGCTACTTTAGATATTTCTTTTAACGTATCTATGTCGTTATAAATCGTCCCTTTTGTATATCCATTGGTAATTTCATAATCACCAATAAGCACACCAAATGGCTCTCCACCTGGGCGGTCAAATTCATTTTGATAAATAAGTTGAAAGAAACTACTTTGATCAAAGTCGATCGCTTTATTTACATCACGAGATAGCGTAATCCAATCGCAATTAAGTACACGCAACTTCACTTTTTTTTCTTTGTCGTGAAGTTCGGTTTGTCCTACTAACCACCACAAATTACGCCAACTTGCTTCTAAGCGTTGTAATTGTGGGTGATGTAAAATTTGATCTAATTGCTTAGATATAAGTGCATCTATTTTGACAATGGTATGTTGTAAATATGAACCAACTGATTCTTTGTTCCATATTAATGGTGAATCTGATGAGCCTTCAAGCCATAGCAACAGTGCCTTATAGGTGTCTTTCTCATTGAGAAAACGTTCCAATAAAGCACTGTTATCACAAATATTAGATGCTGTATTGCGATTCAATACAGCATCTGATTCTATGAATGAAAACTCTTCAGAGTTCATTTTGCATCATCCTTAATGCACATAGGTATTAGCCAATCTCAGGGATCTTCGCTACTAATCTTAGTGACGAAGTTAGCTCTTCCATTTGCAACCATGGGCGTAACCACGCAACTGCGTTGTACGCACCAGGTTGACCTGGTATTTCTTTTACAGATACTTTTGCATCCGCTAATGGATAACGCGCACGGATATCTTGACCACCACCCTCAGTCGCATTCACGTATGACAGGATCCAACGGTTTAACCAAGACTCAACGTCTTCTGCTTCCATGAAGCTACCAATTTTATCGCGTGCCATTACTTTTAAGTAATGAGCAAAACGAGATGTTGCCATCAAGTATGGTAGACGTGCTGAAATTGCAGCATTTGCTGTTGCATCTGGCGTTGAGTAAACTTGTGGCTTCTGACAAGATTGGCCACCAAAGAATACCGCATAATCAGTATTCTTATAATGACAAAGCGGTAAGAAACCAAGTTTGCTTAGCTCTGCTTCACGACGGTCAGTAATACCGATTTCAGTTGGACATTTAAGATCCGGATCACCATCATCACTTGTGAAAATATGGGTTGGCAAGCCTTCAACTTTACCGCCACCTTCCGCTCCGCGGATAGCTGTACAGAAGCCATACTGAGAGAACGCTTTTGTCATGTTGGTCGCCATTGCGTATGCCGCATTACTCCAACAGTAATCACCATTATCAGTATTAACAGAACGGCCATCAATCGGATCAACAGTGAACTCTTCAAAGTTAAACTCTTCTACTGGCTTAGACGCCGCACCGTAAGGTAAACGAGATAAGAAGCGTGGCATAGTAAGCGATACAAAGCGAGAATCATCGCTGTCTCTGAACGAGCGCCATTTAGTGTATTCAAGTGACTCAAATACTTTTTCTAGATCTCTCGGCTTTGTTAGCTCTTCCCAGCTGTCAAAACCGAATAAAGAAGGTGATGACGCAGAAATAAACGGACAGAAACCAGCTGCTGCAACATTAGACATTAAGCTTAATGTTTCAACATCTTCTGGGTGATTTGTGAATTCAAAGTCACCAACAATCGTGCCGTAAGGTTCACCACCTGGTGTACCAAACTCTGATTCATAAATCTTTTTAAATGTCTGGCTTTGGTCAAACTCAACCGCTTTACTTAAATCTTTATGAAGTTCTTTTTTCTTCATGTTAAGCACGCGTATTTTAAGCGTTGAGCTGGTCTCTGAGTTCATCACTAAGTGACTTAGACCACGCCATGAACCTTCAAGTTTTTGGAAGTCTTCGTGGTGCATAATGACGCTGAGCTGTTTTGATATTTTTTGATCAATCAGCTGAATGGCTTCATTAAACGTCACTGTCATGTTTTTATTCCATTGCACAGTGCCCTTCAATGCTTCTTCAGTTAGCGTACGTAATAACTCTTCAGCTCTGCTTGCATCAGTTTGTTTTGTTGCGCCAATCGCTTGCGTTAATAACGACGCCGACTCAGTTGTTGCTGTATTTTCTACATCTTGTGCTAACGTTTCGGTGCTCATTTTTCAGACTCCTCAACTTTTAATTCCTTCGCAATAGAGTCAAGACTCGCTGTGTTGCTCAGTACTTCTTCTAACACATTCTCTAACTCTTCAGAGCGGTCAATCTTTGTCATTAAGTCACGTAACTTGTTGCGTGTTTCCATTAGGTTACGTAGTGGTTCAACTTGGTTAACAACAGCCGCAGGCTCAAAGTCATCAATCGTTTTAAAGTTCAGATCAACACTGAATTGTGAGCCATCATCCGTTAAAGTGTTGTCTACATTTAACTGTAGCGAAGGGCTCATTTTCTTTAAAACATCATTGAAATTGTCACGGTCAATTTGAATAAATCGTCTGTCTTTTAATGGCTTTAATACTTCTTTATTGTGGCCAGAAAAATCACCCATTACACCAACAACAAAAGGGAGTTCTTTTTTTACAACTGCGCCTTCAGTTTCTACATCATAGGTAATGTGGACTCGTGGTTTACGAACACGTTTTAATTTGTCGTGGATACTCATTCAAAACTCCTTTTACTCGGTTTCTGTTTCGCTAACTTTGATGCCAGACAGCTTAAAGTATCCAGTCCTAGCATCACTATCGGTTATTAATTCATTTAATAGCTCTGGTAACGACAATTCGCTCCATCGAATAACTTGCTCAATGGTATAAGACATAGGTGAATGTGGTTCTGTCTTTCTAAAGTAGAGAGCTATTTCTTGTAATTTTTTAATTGCGCCTTCACGGCTGGTGATTGCACCATTATCACTTTTGCTGGTGCTCGCAGAAGATGACTCTTGAGACTCATCTTCCTCAGCAATATCTTGTTGTTCTTCTAAAACTTGCTGTTCAAGCGCAGACAGTTTATCTGCACCAAGATGAAGTACAGCATTTAAGCATTGTTCAAGCGCTTGTTTAATATAAGAAGTTGGCTGTGATTGGTTTGTTGCTTTATCAAGTGATGCACTCAGTTGTAAAAACTCTGTCAGCGCATTTTCAATGCCATTCTTTAAATCAACAAAATACTCAACGGGCGTTTCTTGGGCGCCTTTTTCGATGACATCAAAATCAATAGCACCTTGCGCTATTTTCTTTTCACGTTTTTCGTCACTTAACCTAGAGGTGTCATAAGCTTGTTGATATTCCCAGAAAGTAAATGGTTCATAGTTATGGCTTTCTGTCAGTGGAATACTTTTAATAGGGATAATTAGCGCACCTTCACTCGCGACACCATTTAAACCTATTAATGCAGAGACTTTATCGGATATCTCGTCGTCTTCATCCAGTAATGGGTATAATTCATCGAAATGATTTTCGATTAGCTCATGCGCGGCACGAAAAGCAAAGGCTAAGCCTTTGAAACCGTGTACTCTACACATTGCTTCAATAAACCAAGCTAAGTATTCAATATCTTTACTTTCGGTTTTTAACGCATTGCTACATTGGTCAAGTAATGGCAACCAATCACGTGCTATAGATGCAATTCCTTCATCATCAACCAGCGCTAAGCGCTCAGCTGCACGCAACTGATTTCTTAAATCTTTCAGAGAATAATACGTTGATGTTGGAGACACATCTGAGCGAGGTTCAATACCCGCAAAATGCTCTTCTGAGATGGGGGCTATATATTCTTCAAGTGTGAACATTCCATTGCCTTTATTACCTTCCATTTTACACCTAAAAAAGAAACGATATGGTATATTACATTTCTTATTTAAGATTACAAGAGAACATCGCTCTTATAAATACACAATTTCAATTATAACAACCAAAATAAATAATAAAACCATATTTATGATGGAGTTAATAAAAATAACAAAACTTACTTTCTTGACAACATCGGGATAGTCAAATCATCAAGCGTTAACTTTTGATTAGCACAAGAGTTAACCCCTTCATTCTTCACTAAAATAAATGTCACATTATCTTTTGCGCCACGCACAAGCGAAGAGTGAATTAGTGCCATGCCAGAATCAATAATATTTTTTGGTTCTAACGCAAGACTTATCTCCGAGTCGTTCAATTCTCCAGTTAAGCCATCCGAACAGAGCAAAAAAATGTCTTCGCTGCGCAAATCACCTTCTTTAAAATCAACATCAACTTCATCTTGCACACCTACAGCACGTGTTATCACATTCGCTAAAGGGTGATGCCTTGCTTCTGCTTCAGATAAAACACCCTCATCGATAAGGTCATTGACTTGACTGTGGTCCCGAGAGACTTGTGATAAGCCGCCGTTACGGTATAGATAAATGCGACTATCACCCACCCAAAGTACATAGTATTTGTCATCCTTCAAAAGCAAAACAGTGACAGTGCTCCCTGCGGTTTTATTCGATAGGTAGTCAGTGCTGTACTCAAACAACTTTTGGTTTGCTTTTTTTATCGCGTTAATAAGGATGATTGTTGATATGGAAGAAGCTGGTAATGATTCAACTTCATTCTTAATAACATCAACAACCATTTGGCTTGCAAAATCACCCGCCTCATGGCCACCCATACCATCAGCGACAACCCAAATATTAAACTTATTTAGCTCAACATAAGCATCTTCGTTTAACTGCCTTACTGCACCTCGATGAGACACCGCATAACTTGTATAATTTTTATTCACGCTCTCTTACCTGAGTATAATTCCACTCCCAATGCTGCCATCGGCCATCTAGCATTGCTGCAACCTGATTAACAGGCGGTAATCCAGCAGTAATAAATACCACTGGTTTAATGTTTATCGAACCATGTGTCCACCAAACACTGTAATCGCCATACTTACTTGTGAGTAAGCTATGTAAAACGTCTTCTAATGATTCGTCGCCAAGCTCAACCCCTTGAAACTCAAAAGCTATCGCTGATTTATTCTCATCTGGTGAAGTATGCTTACTAAAACGTTTTTTCACCACAGGCGTATTTTGTAATGTACCCAGCACTTTTTTACGCCACACACTTAAGTCAACGCTCTCTTCAAGCACTGATAGCACCGCATCTTCGTACTCCAATGAAAGCAAGTTTGAATGTAAAGCCTTCATTGGTAACTGCTGCGTGTCTATCACGACGGTAAACGGGTAATGTCTGCCAACGGCATCAACACTCGGCAGTAATGTGCCTACTTTTCTATCCTCAGTGACAACATTTTCACATAATGCAAAATGCCATACAGGACTGGTCAAGTATCGCTCCTGCCACTGTGAACCGAGCTGCTCTTTGCTTACAGCAATAGCAGCTTGTAACCAATGTTCCCAATGCTCACTAAATTGCTGACAAATGCCATCTTGGACAAAGTCGCCCAGAAAGGGGACCTTACCCAAGTAGCCTAACTTTAAAGCCTGGTCGGACATGAAAAACTCTCTATACTTGCGTTCCAGAATGGATGTCTAATCGATTTCGGCAGTAACTCAACCGTCGCATTATTTCCTTGCAATGAAAATTGCAGCTGCAAATCCTTTTCTGTCTGTGCTCTTTTCGCCTGTAAGTCATCTAGCATACGATACAAAGACCATTCACCTTCGTAGCTGGCATTAATAGTGCGTCCTCCATATGGTGGAGTAAACACAATACGCGTTTTATTTTGAGCGACATCACCAGGCCAAACGATGCTTTTAACTTTAGGTGGACCATGACGATAAATCATTGATTGGCCATCTATTTCTAGCATGAAACTGGAAACTGTTTGATCTAACTTTAATGGTTTTAAACCAAATTCAATGCGCGGAGTTTTGCTGTTACCATCAAAAAATACTTCGCGAATTTTGGCGGCTTTTTCAAACATTTCTAATGCTGACTTGCTTACACCGATATTCTTTTCGAATCGCCAAGGGCTCTTACTGGTGTCGACACTTGGTGCAATATAAGTATTAAAAAAGCTATCGATTGTGCCATCTGGGCCAAAAAAGTCTGAGAAATCTTTAAGATTTACCTCTTTAGATGAAGTTGAAACAAACGGATAACGACCGACAATTGCATCGTTGTACTCGCGTAATACAGTACTTTTCCATATTTCATTCAAGTGACGATTTGCACTGCTTCTGGTGATATTTGATGTATCTTGACTGATATTCAATAACCAGTTGTTCGCAGGATAAGGTAACCCTTTACTCTGGAACTCTAATTGACTAAGGAACTCAGGCTTACTCTTACCACTTAATTGATTTTTTACAGATGATTTTAGTAACCCGCCTCTATCAAGTTGATTTAAATAAATATTTAACTCTCTTAAACTTGCTTGAATCTGTTCAAGTTGCTGCTCATCAATTTCTAAAATATCACTAAAAGCTTCTTCAACCTGATAACCTGGAAGCTTTATATCAAATTGTGGTGCTTCATTTGGCAAATAGCGCTTAAGTCTATTAGCCTTAGTATGCATTGCAACTTCAGCAGCGTTCGCCGCAACCTTACCGGCTGCTTTTTGATTTTCTGAGATAGGTAGCTTAGTTAAACGCACATTCTTTTGTACTGTGGTAATGATATTTTTTATTGGGGTTTCTGGACCCGCTAACACATCAGTAACTCTGACGCCTTCATTAGGCGAGTTAAACTCATTTAGCGTAAGCTCATTAATAAACGAGCGCCAATAATAGATGTAATCTTGGAAATATTTCTGTTCAAGCTTTTTCTCTATATCTGCTTTCGAAATATCATAGGTCCCTGACGCTTCTTCACCATAAACCCAGCTACTTGCCATCAAATTACCCAACATCTTACTTTTCTCGACATTGAAGATGCCATGATAGCCATTATAGGTGTAAAGGCCTGGAATACTTTTCATGATTGATTCTGAGTTTTGGAAGCTAAACTGTTTCGCACTTTCATAGCTGATGATGTCAGTTAATTTGAAAGGCGGAATGCTGCTGTCGATAAAGTCAGCTTGTAACCTTTGATAAGCACGTTCAGCAATAGGTAATTTAGTTAACTCCGCTCGCGCTAATCGTACGGCTTGATGATCAATTTCTGATTCAGAGAAACCATGCTCTAGCAATGCTTTTGTGTGCTCAAATAATTCAGCACGCGTTTGGAAATTAACATCACCTGGTAAGTTTCTCTCGTAATATGCACTAAACCAAGCAAGCACATCTTCATTATTGTAATGCTCAGGTTCAAAGAACATTAAATAACAACGTAAGGTTTCGTAGAGATAACTTAAATAATCAGCCTGCTCTGTCATCTCAGAGGTCAGCGCATTTAATAAGTAAGGCTCTAAGTATGTTTTTAATGAACGTATATATGCTTTCTGTGAAGCCTCTGTAAGAGGTTCTACTTTACTAAAGCCATACGCTTCAAAATCATCGGCTTCTAACTGATTAACAGGGAAATTTTTAAGCATATTAAAGCGCTGATTTAGCACAATTAAATTCGCTTTATCGACCGTATTTTGATCAAGAGCTTGATACTCACTGAGCGCATTATCGGTTTTACCGATAAGCTCATTATTCCACGAAAAGCTCACATACCATGAAATACTCAAGCCTAATAAAACGACACTCGTTACGGCCAAGCAAGATATACGTAGCCACTTGTTCTGCTTTTCATGGTGTTTGTTAGTGCTTGCTAAGTTTTGCTCAGGAAAAATGACTTTTTCTAATAAGCGTTTAATAAAGAAACTTCTTGTCTGATTGATATAATCTTTCTTTACCGAACTTTGCTCGTTTAACAGGTTTGAAGGTACGCCTTCTTGAGTCGAACTTGTTAAATAAACACCGCGGAATATTGGCAGACTTTCGTATGCATTAGGTGTGAAAATTTCTTTTAAGAATGAGTAACCTACATTTTGTAAAACACGAAGCTGTTTAGGAAACTCAAAGATCTTCGATCTATTCGTTAGATCATGTTCATTGATCAAACGTCGATTAAGTAATGTTGTTAAATTAGAGATAAGCGCGTGAAACTCTTTATTAAATGCATCCATTTGATTGTCAGAGTTAGCATCAAGTTCGAAGGTAACACCCCAAACCTGCTCACACTCTTCATCGCTGAGTTCACAAAAGAATTCTCTAAACCCTTCAATTAGGTCAACTTTTGATAAAATAACATACACGGGGAATGTCATTCCAAGTTGACTTTGTAGCTCTTGTAAGCGCTGTTTAATGGCGCGTGCGTGTAAGTTTCTCTCTGTTTTTGTTTGGTTCATTAATTCAGAGATGCCCATACTAATAACCACACCATTGATGGGTCTTTTCGGGCGGTACTTTCTTAATAAGCCTAAAAATCCTTGCCACGCTTTCGCATCATGTAGAGCATGACTATTTTGTGTAGTATAGCGCCCTGCTGTGTCAATAATCACGGCCTTGTTGGTGAACCACCAATCACAGTTTCGCGTTCCGCCAACACCATGCACTAAATCAGTGCCAAGCTTATCTTTTAATGGAAAATCAAGACCTGAGTTATTGATGATATTTGTTTTACCGGCACCTGGAGGGCCAATCATGATATACCAAGGCAGTTGGTAGATGTTTCGCCCATTGAATAACTTGGCATTCTTAAGTAATTCAATCGCCTCAACCATACGTGCTTTTAATGTTTTGATCTCCTCTTGGATTTCATCACCAGCACCTTCATCAACCTCAATTAGTTCTTCGGCCATGCTTTCGTTGCGTTTATTTTGCTTTCTTAGGTGCAATAGCTTGGTTAAGGTATAAATTAATAGAATAGCGAGTATCAGGATCGCGCGTGCCGCAACACTTGCCAAAGGAGTGTAATCAGCAATAGAGATCAATGGACCGCCAAACCAGATCAATAAGAAGAGCGCTATAAAGCCAATTACAATCATAACTTTACGAGAGGTAAGCGCGTACATAGCACGCTTGCACTTTTGAATAAAACTCATTGCAACTCCATTAAAAAAGTAAGTCGATTTCAATTCTGCGATTCAATGCTTTCTGATTTGAATCGGCATTACTCACCAAGGGCTCCGCAGAACCTCTTCCTTCTGGCCATAACCTACCCATTAAGCCTGTATTTTTGGCCATAGAGTTTGCAACTTGCGTTGCTCTTGCTAATGACAGATGCCAATTTGAGGGGTACTGGTTGGTACTTATTGGACTGTCATCAGTGTGACCTGTTATTAAAATTTTACCTTTTGTGCCCTCAAGGCTCAGCGCAAGCTTTTCTAATATTGGTTGGAATGAAGGACGTAACGACGCTTCACCAACATTAAAGAGGCTTTCGTTATTAATGGTAATTCTAATTCGATCCGATTGACGCTCAATACTAACTACACCACGTTGTATTTCGGTGTGCATTAACTGCGTTAGTAGATCAAGCTGTGTATCTTTCGTGTCTTCGGTTTGTGAAGATGAAATAGGATGTACTAAATTTAAATTATCCGTTGTCGTCGCCACTTTTTCATTCAAACGCATATTAAAAAATAAATACACGGCCAATGTGAGTAGGGTCAAAACAGATACAACGACCCAAAGTGGGATCTGGTTTCTTAACTCCATACCGGCTGCAACACGGCTCTTCCAAGACGGAGTTAGGTATTTACTTTGAGGTCCATCTAGTTGATTTAAAATGTGATATACGCGATTTCGATAATCATCTATCTTACTATCGCCGCCGGTATCAACCCGATACTTACCTTTAAAACCTAAATTTAAACAGTGGTACTGTAGTTCTAAAAATTCTTTGTTTGCTTCAGGGTGTAGCAAGGCATCATCTAGCAGAGTGAAAAAGTATTCTCCGCCAAACGTCTCTTTGTGGAATGTTGATAGTAAACTTTCTTCTGCCCACTCCAGTGAGCTCCACTTAGCATTTAACGCAGCTTCATCCAGTGCAGCACACAAACAATAGCGGGCATTATTTATCACTGACAAATCGATAGATTTGGCACGCAAAGTACTTTCAAAACGTTTAATCGACTCAATGGCTCGGTGCTTCAAGGCCGCTAAATTTTCAACTTCCGAAGATTGGTTGATGAAAATCACTAAAGAAAAACAGTCATTAGCGGCTTCAAGCAAGCCATTTTTGAATATTGAAATATTATTTAAAGGCGCACTTCCACTTTCAGATTGGCTCAGTGATACGACTGTTTTATCTGAATGCGATTTTGAAGTATTTGCATCCTCCATGCCTCGGCTCAAACGGCCTGGACGTGGTTTAATTATTGTTTCATCCATTGAAACTTCCCTCTGTTAGCTTCTAATAGCCCATAAAACCAAGTTAAGATCCGGATAGTTACCGGACAAGTGAATTGCAATCCCACCGCTTGATTTTAGCTTATTCCAATGTTCACTTTGTTTGTTCAGTTCAAAGTAATGATAGCCCGCATGATACGGAACCTGACGCGGTGCTGTTGGCAGACTATTAATCGAAATCCCTGGTATTTGGTTATTTACCAAGTCACGAATAGTCTCCACACTACCTATCTTAATTTGTGAAGGTAGTAGTTTACGTAATTCTTCATGCGGCACACTGGCTTTAACTGCAAGCACAAACTGAGACGAATCAAGAATACTTTTATCTTTTAAGGCGCCAAAAGAAATACCAAACTTGCTTTGTTCAAGCTTAATTTCGGTTGCAGTTTGTTCAATAACTTGACTCAGAGATTGATACAAGAAGCTTACAACCTCAGAAAAGACGAACTGTAAATTTGCATGATCATACTTAGGCAAGACGGGCACACGCTTATTGGCCGCACTAAATGTCGCAAGTTCGCCAGCCATCTCAATTAAGCGCGTGTAAAATGCTCTTGGATGAACGTGAGAATGACTTAATAAGCTTTCAAAAACAGCGTCGTATTTGTTAAGTGTTTGAAGCATGATGAAGTCAGCCACAGACGCACTGCCAGCATACCCTTGACATAATCTTCCAGAGATACTTTCAGCGCGCTGTTTTATCAAACTGCCAATCTCTCTTACAAGTCCAATTAACGGTTTACAATGAGTAACTTGCAAGCATGGCGGAACGTATTTAGAGTCAAGCTTAATCGCCCCCTCGTTCGTTACTTCACTAATACGCGCAAGGGGCAATGTTACATAACCGGCTGTATCATCAGACATTAACATTAGTTTGCTATGAAGCTGTGCCACCTGGATAACTTCTTGCGCTTGAGAGCCTAAGTTATCATCACTAATCGATAAATCGGCAATTCGATATCGTGTAACTAGCTCATCTTCTTCAGTCGCTAAATTTATACCACTGCTTTTCAATGCTGGAACAGCTAAACATACAATTTCATTGTAGGTATTTTTTGGCACCACAAGCGGAGCAGGCAACTGCTCATTACTTGGCATGTTGATTGGACACAAATCAGAGGTAACAGCCGTTAGACTATCAACAGCGAACTGCCCTGTTACCAATAAGCCTGTGTCAATATCGATATCAACAACGCCCCACGAGTCAGCAACATTCGCTTCTATAATTTTCCTAATCGTGCTGAAGGTATGCTTGTCTGCTTGCTGGAAATGTTGGGGCCTTAAAAACATGCCCTCTGTCCATGCGACCCGCGTGTAATCACTCATTTTAATTCCTTTTAATCATCTCATGTAAGTCGCTAGCGACTCTACATTCACATCGATATCGTCATAACCTGTTGGATCTACTTCAATAACTGAACGCCAACGTGCTTTTTCAATATCTCTGTACGCCAATACAACACCAATGAATCGTGTGTTTCTATTTAAGCTCATTTTATACTCGAGCTTAGACCCTGGCTGTAACTCTAACTCATCCTTCTTTAGGAGGTCAGGTCCTAAAATTTCTTCTGGTGTATCATAAAGACTAAAAAAGTCTTGCGTATCAAAAATAGTTCGCGAACTAAGTTCAAACACTTTTAAAACTACAGGAGAAGGACGTCCTGAAATATCAGGGTTTACGTCAGCGGCAACATTAATATTTAGATCAGTTGACGGTGGTACAAATTTATTAACCGTTGAGCAGCCAACTAAAAAAACTAATAGAGCTCCAGCAAAAGTAAGTTTGGACTTTAACATGCTTTTATTCCCTTATATCACGCTTTACTGTGATTATTGTAAGCTCGCAAAAATTCTTCAGATAATGCTAATACACCTTTTGTTTCAACATCTTCAATAATTTCAGCGTGTAATTTTTGATATATATCCCAACTCGATGAGTCAGAATAAGTTGGTAAGTAATTTAAAATACTCTCTTTGTTACGCACTTGCTGCTTGATACCATCAGGAGATAATTGCTCTAATGCACCAGAAAGCGCGCCGGTGGCACCTGCTAACAGCCCTTTTTCATGAGCTTTGGTGTCGATAAAGCTCTCTTGAACGGCTTTATTTGCCTGTAAGTAGCTTGAACTTTTACGAATAAATAAGTTTTGAATAGCATCGTCAAGCGTAGCAGAGAATTTCAAAGGGTTATTTTGTTCAACCTGAAATGTCGTGTGATTCAACTTGAGTTGATTTTTCAGTAATGAACGTTGGCGAATTAAATCCATAGAGCCAACTAAAAAGTGTCTCAAGCTCTCGCCCATTTGTGCCCAAACACGTTCATCGTTTAATTCATTCGCAAGTTCACTATTCACTCCCAAGCCCTCTAAAAAAGCAGCAACTAAAGGCGAATCACCATTGCCAGTAACAGGTTTAGGTGCTTTAGCAGGTTGAGTAGCGCGAGGCTGAGCTGGCTTTTGTTGAACTTGCACAGGCGGTTCAGTAATAGGTGGACTAGCCAAATGTTGACTACTTTCACTTGCTACTTCGTTACTTGAACCCATAAACGCTATTTCATCCCAGTCTTCAGGGATTGGTTGGCTTAATGGGCTACTGTTAACAGGCTCTGAAATAGGTGCTTGCGGTTGCTGGAAAGAAGGCGCAATCATCGCTTCATCCATGCCATTAGTAAATTCATTATTTAACGAAGAATTAGCCACGTCATTATTCTGGTTATAGTTCTCTACTGACGGATTGGGCTGACTAAAGGCAGCAGCTGATTGATGTGAGCTTTGCTTTTGAAGCTGATTAGACAACTTAGCTTCAATTTGAAAATCCCCAATGGATAGTACGTCACCATCCGATAGCAAATGTTTATTTTCCTTACCCAGCGGTGAAACAGAATAGTTGATAAATAAACCATTCGTAGAGTAATCATAAACGTAGAAGCCATCTGCTTCTTTGACAACTTTACCGTGTTGACCAGAGATGACCTTTTCAGGATCAGGTAGATGCCAATCACATTGATCAGAGCGGCCAAAAGTTAATTCCTGTTCTACTGTTTTTGTAGCCTCAATCTCAGGTGAAAGTCTATGATAGCTGGTAACATTTAAAACCACTTCCATTTGATTGTTAGTCCCATAAATCTAAACATTCTAATAGAATAAAATACTTCGTTAACCAAAGTCAACGCTGTCTAATATACAAAAAACCAATTTAATTATTTCATAAAACTAAACAATAGGCGTTCTATCTAATAAAAATAACTCAAAAATAGTTAAACAACATAGTTCCTTGTTTATTTATACTAGCTGAATGATTGCTTATTATTTTGTTTTTTGTAAAATACACACCAATCAAACAGGAATGTTGATTTCAAAAAAGGAATTTAAATGACGACCGATAACGATAAAACACGCATTGCTTCAATTGAAACTAAAGGCAAAAGCCAAAATTCAAATAAACTTCATCTTATTGGTAAGAAGTTAGCCCAACGATATCTAATTGAAGAGTTAATAGGCGAAGGTGGTATGGGCCACATATACCGTGCCCGCGACATTCACTTAGAAACAAGCACCCATCAAGATAACTTTGTAGCGATAAAAGTTTTACATGAGGAGCTTTGTGACTCAGAGGAAGCCATTTCGCTTCTAAAAGACGAAACAGTCAAAACTCGTTCTTTATCTCATCCAAATATTGTAAAAGTATTCTCTGCGTCTTCAGATGAATCACACCACTTTGTTGTTATGGAGTGGGTTGAAGGTGAAACATTAGAACAGCTAATAAAAAGAAATAAACCTAATGGACTCACTCAAAAGCGTGCTAAGCCTATTTTAAAACAGCTTATTGATGCATTGTCATACGCGCATGCAAAAGGGATCATTCACAATGACCTTAAACCATCTAATGTTATGTTTGACTCTCAGGGCAATCTAAAGATTTTAGATTTTGGGATTGCAAAAACCCATAGCCATGAAGATCTATATGCAGCACCTAGCCTAAATGATGACAAACCAACCAGTACTGGTTACACCCCGACCTATGCAAGTCCTGCACAGCTAAATGGTAAAGAAGCCACTAAGAAAGACGATATTTTCTCTTTAGGCTGTATCGCGTACGAGCTTTTAACAAGCAAACATCCTTATAACAGAAAAGCCTCTAACACAGTTAGCAAAGACACCACAGTTAAAAAACCAAGCAATTGTTCAGCCTTTCTCTGGGCAAAATTAAAAAGATGCTTACAACTTGATGAAGCCAAAAGAGCTGATTCTTTAGCCGAACTAAATAATGAACTAACTAAAAGCAGAGTTCCTTTACTTGCGCATGTTGCATGTTATTTCATTATTATTGCTGGTAGCTTTTTCTACATCAACTCGGTTAAAGAGCAGCAAACAACATTGGATGCTAACTTCAAGAACTCAGTTGCTAAAGTTGAACAGCTAGAGGCATGGATGACTTGGGGCGGCGATGAGTTACCTCAACGATTAGATGAAATACCTCCACAATATAATGTTTTAAAAGAAGGTCTTTTAAAAGTTCATCAAAACAAAATTGTTGGTAGGTTTGAGCAACGAGTCGACAACTTAGCTCGCACGTCACTTAATACAAAAGACTATGATAAAGCGATAGACATTTATAATGAGGCACGGGTGTATTACCCAGATTCACAATTATTAGCTAGCAAGCTTGATAGTCTACTAACAGAAAGACAATCTATTATCTCAGATTTAAGCTACCGCTTAGATGTGCTGCTTGCACAAGGTAGATATGATGAAGGTGGCGAAAATAGTATTGAAAACTTAATTAAGCAGCTTTCAATTATTGACCTAAATTACCAATATAAGCCAAGCGAAGAGTACGAAAATGTTTATAAATTAGCTGTAATGGATGCGATTGAAAACGACGACTTCGCGATGCAAAAAACACTGTTAAATGTTGGTGAGCTCGCATTTAAAAATGCTGATAACCTTCAACCTCTGCTTATTGCACTTAGGAAGAAAGAGTCAGCAATGACTGCGCTTATTAACTACAACAATAAAGTAAGTAACGGCCAATCAGCAAGCTACCCTTCTGAAGATGCGCTTATTTTTTATCATGAAAAACTAGAAGGCTTTAAAACTCGTTTAGCTGAAATAGAAGACTATAAAGAGCTAATGGAGTTCGATGAAGCATTTTCTAAACAAGCTGAGATTTTCCCAGAGACCTTTGAGCCAATCTTATTAATTAAAGATGAAATTGCGAGCAAATATATTTCTATGGCAAGTCAACTAATGAAACGCAAAATGTATAGAACCGCGGAAAAATTAGTCGAACGAAGTGAAGTAATAAGAAAAAGTTTAGAGAATACAATTTAGCGCTATTTATAAATTAGCCAAACGTCAAGGAAGACTCAATTTGCACATCTCACGTGCTGGTTTTCCTTGTTGTTACATTTAATTTTAGTCTATGCAGTCAACGTCAATACAACAGAATATGGAGTAGTTATGAAAAAGTTAAGTACGTTATGTGTCATGTTATTTTTAACAGGTTGTTCGACAACCTCTACCGAAGTTGCTCCTGAACCCGAGCCTGTAGTAGAGCCAGTGGCGACAGCCATTGTAGCAGAAGAGACAGCAACCTCTTTAACTGTTATCACAACACCTGACGATGCGCGTGTGCGTATTATGAATATTAAGCCTGTTTACCAAGACGGTATTGAGCTTGATGAAGGTAAATACGATATTGAGGTAAGCAAACCTGGCTACTTAACTTATCGTAAATGGGTCGAAGTAAATAAGAAGACTGTATTAACTGTTGAGCTTGATAGCGTCCCAGCAACTGAATCAGCACAATAACGTATCGTTACTTTTTAACAACCATAAAGGAAAGCTCAGCTTTCCTTTTTTATGCCCTACTACATATATTGCAAATAATACAACAATGATAAAGCACATCCATTTGCAATAATTGTGAGCCAAAGCACAAAGATAAAACGGCGCTTTTTAGATTTATGCCTTAACCATTGCTGAGCAAGTAATGAGCCTGGCCAACCACCGAAAACACCTAAAATATGCAAGGTACGCTCAGGGACTCTAATCACATTCTCACCGTGTTCAACTGCTAAACGTTTATCCCAGCCATACACCAAAAAGGTTATCAGACTTACTCCCGAGTAAATACCAGCAATCAAGTAAGATAGATTTAGCTGCCAAGATACAACCCATAAAAATAGTAAAAAACAAACGGCAAAAAACGTTAGTGCTTTCTTAATCAAAGAATTATCACCTATACTAGACAAAATTATAACTAAACGAGGCATTATTATGGCACATCTAAAATCGCTTTTACTATCAATGTGCTTGTGTACTTTTTCGGTATTTTCGGCAGAGCCGCAGCTATCAGAACATTTGCAAGTTTTTAAACCTTATTTAGGCACATGGCAAGCTGACTTTGATGTTGCACAAGGTAAGCCAGCTGTACAGGATGTAAGTACATGGCAACGCGCACTCAACGGTATGGCAATAAAAACCATTCATTCAATAAATGAAGGTGAATATGGCGGCGAGTCGATGATTTTCTGGGATAATAACAAGCAGTCTCTGGTATTTTATTATTTCACGACCGCAGGGTTTTACACAAAAGGAACGATGAACGTCCTCAGTCCTACTCAATTTGTTGCTTACGAAAATGTGACTGGCAGTCAAGAAGGTATCACGAAAGTAAAATCGACGAGTGAGTATAAAGATAACAGCTTTATTGTTTCAACGTCATACTTAAAGAAAGGTCAATGGACAAAACCTGAAAAGCGCATCTATACCCGAAGTAATAAAGAGGTGAAGTTTAAATAATCACTCAGTTTGAGCACGGTCTAAGCGAGTAAACCTAAGCCGTGCTCAGTAAACGCTATTTTGCAAACTTTTTAAAAGGTTCATCAATCTCAGTGTTAGCAAGATGGTTGGTATAGTTACTCATCACTTTTTGCGATAAGCCTAATACAATTTCTAATAACTGCTGATTCGAATAACCCGCATCAAAAAAAGCGTCTAGTTGCTCTTTATCAATAACTCCTCGATTTCGCGTCATCGCTAATGTAGTACCACGAAGGATCTCGAGCTTAGCACTCGCCAAAGGGGTTTTATTAACAAGTGCATCCACAATTGCTTGATCAACTTTCATACTTGCCGCTATTGCACTATGTGCTGGCACACAATAATGACAATCATGTTCTACATTAATCGTTTGCCATACAACCGTTAGCTCCTCAGCGGTGAATGATGTTTTTTGGAATAGCTCATGCAACACTTGATATCCCTCAAGTAATGTTGGTGCTTCAGCCATTACAGCATGCAAGTTAGGGATCATCCCAAACGCAGAAACTGAATTATCTAGAAGTGACTTAGCCTCATCTGGAGCGGTATCTTTAGTATGTAACGTAAAGTTTGACATGTGTTCTCCTTAGTCTTTTTTAAATTATGAGTGCATAGCCTAGTTGTTTTTGAGCACTCGCTCAAGTTAAAATTGAACAAGTGCTCAAATTGGTGTAAAAGATGGTAAATAAAGTTAAGTTCGACCGAGAAAAGGTAATAAATAAGGCGGGGATTCTATTTTGGCAAAAAGGCTTTTCGGCCACCTCAACGCGGGATTTACAAACCACTGTTGATATGCGCCCAGGGAGTATTTATGCTGCCTTTGGCTCAAAAGAAGGCTTATATAGTGAAGCACTTAAGGACTACGCTGAACAACTTAAAACATTACTTGCCAAGCACTTATCAAGTAGTGATAGCATACTTGAAGGGTTGCACTCTTTTGTTCAGGCTGTATTGAATGATTCAGAACCCGGTTGTGAAATATGTATGCTAATTAAAGCAAATGCTGAATTTGACCACTCACAACCACTACTTAAAAACTTAACGAATGATCTACTGCAACAGTTTGAATGTTACTTAACACATATTTTTGACACTGCGCAAAAACAAAACGAACTAGCAACAAACCATGCACCGCTAGAATATGCGCGCTTGTTCCAAATCCAATTTACAGGCCTTAGAAGCTACATGCACAGGCCTCACTCACACACGATAAGCAATGAATTAGTGAACATGATGTTTAAATTAATTAAAGATTTTTAACTAAGCAAGTTAGGGCAAGACACTCGCCTTGCCCTTAAAATTAATGTCTAAAATCAGCCATTAACGCTGGAATACCTGGCAGCATACCCACAATAGCCATCACACCAGTTAAAATGACGAACATTACCAGTGGAATAATCCAACGACTCATTGGAGTCAACTCAGAGCTACGTTCTTTACAGCCAATCAAACCCAAGTTATCCAATAACATAGTCAGTGACCAACCAAACGCAGGGTTCACTAAAGCAGAAGAAAACACCACAATTGCTGCTGACTGGGTGGTTTTGCCTTCTCGCGTCATTTCCATACCAGCTTCAAGTAATGGAATAAATACTCCGACAATAAGTGCAACACATAATACCGGTTGCCAAATTGCTAAATCCATTGGGTATCCCCAAATACCTGCGATGATGCAAAATAAAGCCGTCAACACCGCACCAGCAGGTATCGGTCGCTTCGCGATGGCTGCTGGCACAATGTAAGTTCCCCATGACGAGGTAAAGTTTGAACCTCCTAACAACGAACCAAAGGTTTGACGAATTGAGGCGCTAAACATTGTATCGTCTATATTCATTTGTACCTTTTCGGTGCGCTCAGGGTAACTGATTTTTTGAAACACCTGATGCCCCAAAAAGTCAGGTGACCACATCGCAACCGCCAGCACCGCGAATGGCAATACCACTACAAAGCTCTCAAGTGTTGGTAAACCTAGCATCCAACCGGTATTTTCACCCCACCAATACATCGGGTTCATATTAGGCAACCCTGGGGCTGTTTTAAATTCAAACGGAGCACCCAGTAAAAAAGCGATTAAACCACCCAGCAAACAACTTAACGGTACGGCTAACCAACGCTTTTTGTAATGTTCAAGCAGTGCATACAAAACAATAGTCGATAAAATCACAATAAAGGCAATGTGAGTCATATCGATGCCCTCAGCCCATGCAAACAGCTTTTTAACCTGTGAAATTGTACCGATAAAGCCTAGGTAAAGCAGTAATCCCCCACACACACCACGGCTTGTTAAGCCCGCCAGTAAACTGCCTCCTTTACTGAGTGCGAGCAATAAACCAAATGCCCCGATCAGTAATCCAAACGCCATAGGATGCCCTCCCGCAGCAACCACGATAGGTATTAAAGGGATCAGCGGCCCATGCGTACCAGCCAAGTTTGCTGTAGGTAAAAAGAATCCTGAAAACAATAAGATAAATATAGAAACAATTAATAGCTCGTAGCGAACGTTTTCTAAAATAAATGCTTCGCCAAGGCCAAGCGGAGCTGCAAATGTGGCAGCAATTGCCCCCACCATCACCACTTTACCAATAGTACCTGCCATCGCAGGGATTGAATCTTCTAACTCAAAACGATAATCCCGAAAGGGTAAGTTTGGTCGCCAACGCTTAGGTTGCATGATTTGCAGTTCATTCTCGAGGTATTCATCGCGGCTTGAAAATTCGCTGCTAGGTTTGTGGAGTGCTTTGTAGCTTTGCTGGTCGAGCTCAGCAGGCGCAGTTGATGCTTGATGCTGCGTCTTATTCATGACTTCTCCTACTACTTAATCTTGAAAATTGTGTGAGTTTTTATTCTGCATTTAGGGTAAAGCAGTGAGGTATAAAACACGATTAGGCAAAAGGTAGGGTATGAATTTGTAAAAAGGCAGTTTTAAAATGTAGAACATTAAGAAAGAAAAGTTAAACCAATGAAATAAAATAGCTTTTTAATGTATAATTTATAAAAAGGCAGACAAACAATAAGTTACGGTTTACTTTTAAAGCACATTATCTATTAGTCTAATAAATTGTATGAATAGCAAACAGCGACGTTATTAGGTCGGAGAAAACAAGCATCACGCTTGCCTGTCGCGCGAAACAAGTTTCACGCCTACGTCCAAGGTTTTACTTTTGCGTTGTGATTAATCATTCATGACTAAAGTCATTCCTGCGAGATGCTATAAACGGGTTACTAGAAATGAGGTACGAGTTCGTAACAGCGATTTTACATCGCGCTTTATCTCGAACTCGTATCTCGCAACTGGCTCCTTAGAGCTATTTCGTCTTCAACTTATTCAATTCATCATCTTGCTGTGCAACGAGTGCATTAAGCGTTTGACTACCATCTCCAGCTTGTGTTGATAGCTCGGCTAATTGCGATGCAGCATCCGAAATTAACGTAAGGTTACGGTTAATTTCTTCTGTGACTGAGCTTTGCTCTTCTGCTGCCGTTGCTATATGGGTAATTTGTTGTGTAATTTCATCAACTTTTACCACAACTTCATGCAGCGCATCAAAAGCGACCGAGGTTTCATCCACCGCAGTTTGAGCTCTCACAACCCCTTGCTCAATAACTTTAGAGGCATTGCCCACTTCAAGCTGCAAGCTGTCGATTAGACCACTGATATCATCCGTTGAAGCTCGTGTTTTAGATGCAAGCGCCCTCACTTCATCGGCAACCACAGCAAAACCACGGCCTTGCTCCCCTGCCCTTGCCGCTTCAATAGCTGCATTAAGCGCAAGCAAGTTAGTTTGCTCTGCAATTGTTCTGATCACGTCTAGAATTTGTGTAATGTCGTTACTTCGCGCCGCTACTTTTTCAACGGCTTGATTAGCTTCTTTTATCTCGCTCGACATTGTTTTAACTTGTGTTACCGCAGACGATAAGCTTGACTCACTGCTGACCACTAAACCGTTAATTTCATCAGCTTGTTGAGCTGACTGCTCAGAAGCTCTCGCTACTTCCAGTGCAGTCGCGCTCATCTCATTCATTGCAGTTACGACGCTCTCAATTTCTTGGAACTGAGCTTGAACATTATGTTTGGTATCAACGGCAACACTGGTTGCAAGCTCTGCCTGTTGCTTTGTTTGAGTTGATACGTTTTTTAGCTCGCTAATCAGTGTTCGTAGTTTGGTAAGAAACGCATTAAAACCTGTAGCCAATGCAATAAGCTCCTCGTGGGTCTCGACATGCAAAGTTTGCGTTAAGTCACCTTCAGCACTGGCAAGATTATCGACCCGTTGTTGAATTTGTTGCAGTGGCGCAACAATCGTTCTTATCACTAACAGCATAATCAAAAATGCGGCACCAGCAATGATTAGTCCTGTAACCAGGATTAAACCGCCTAACGTATTTGCATTTTCACTCATCGTATTAGCAAGTGCTTGCGGGCCTTCAAGAGCAAGCTCTGCTGGCACTTCTATTAATAAATTCCACTGTGTGTTTGCAAGCTTAATGGTGATTGGATAATTAACCAAATACTCTGCGCCCACCTTAAAAATACCACTTTGCTTTTTTAACTTATTGTAGTTTTCAAGCATATTTTTTGGCACAGCTTCTTTTAAAGGTCTGCCAAGCTTGTCTTTGTAATGACTACTGCCAACGACTAAATCAAGCGAGCTTAATAAAGTAACCCGGGCTTTGCCGTTATACAGCTCTTTTGACAACTTTTCGGTCATTTTTTGGAAAACAGGAAGGGTTAAATCAACACCTGCAACGCCTATAAACTTTTCACCTCTAAGAATTGGAACAGTTAGAGAAGTCATCATTTCTGAGTACCCAGGCGAAATTTCGTAAAGGTATGGCTCCATAATGCAAGGGACTTTCGTGTCTTTCACACACAGGTACCATTCAGCTTCCCGTTGACCAAATTCATTGAGTGTATCTACGTATTTTTCTTCTGCATCTTCAACAACTTGCTGTTCAATAGCACCATCACGATTACGGGTAAAATAAATTTCAAGCGTCCCCGCCCCTGCAACTGAGTGATCATAACCGCTGATAAAATTTGCATCGCGGTTGTCAAACCCATTACGCTCAAATTGAGTATAAATAGACGACAGTAAGGTGTTTTTTTCAAGCAATGAGCGGTTTAACTCCACAACAGCTTCACGCGTTAGAGTACTTGCAGCTTTTTCATCACCCAACATCGCCGCATAAGAGTACGGCACACGATACGCTTCGTTAATAAACCCAGCAACTTGCTCACCATAGGCTGCTGCATTAGAGGCGAGTTTGTCTTCAACTTCAGCAACAATCAGCTTTTCTGATTGTGCTGATAACTGTTGGTTACTGCTTGATAACTGCCACCATAAAACACTCGATAGAACAAACACAGTAGTGAAAATACTGCCTACGGTAAGCCATAATAATTTCTTTGCTAATGCTAACTGCCGCATCGATTTTTCCCATTTTTATTGTTGGTTTGCTAATAGTTTAGACCATTTGCATGACAACAGAGGGACGAATAGAAAAAAAGTATGAATTTAAGAGCCATCAGTCCATGAAAATTGCTTTACTCTGTTTCTGCCGAAACGTCTTAGCACAATTAATTAACTATATTTAGATGGTTATTTAATTTTTTCAAATTACGTTCTATCTTTTACCCAGAAACGTTCTAAGTTATAAGCACATAATAATAAACGCCACTAGGTGATAATAATGCAGCAACACACATTTGATTTTGACCAAATTATAATAGGCTCTGGATTTGGTGGCTCTGTGAGTGCGCTTCGCCTAAGCGAAAAAGGCAATCGGGTTTTAGTACTCGAAAAAGGCCTAAGGCGCGACGATAAAGCGTTTCCAAAAACCAACCTAGATATCAAAAACTATATGTGGCAGCCAGAAATTGGCCTAAAAGGTTGCATTCAATTTTCGTTTACCAGCAAAGTCACTGTGCTGCATGGTGTGGGTGTTGGCGGTGGCTCACAAATTTATGCCAATGTGCACCTTATTCCTGATGATGAAGTGTTTCAATCTCCAGCATGGACACGCATAAAGTCAGACTGGAAAGAAAGCCTAATGCCCTACTATGGCCTTGCACAGAGGATGTTAGGCAGTGCCAAAAATACCTATACCAATGTTGCCGATCACACACTAAAAGACATTGCTGAGCAGATGGGTCAAGGTGACTCGTTCAAAACCGTGAACACCGGGGTGCTTTTTGCAAAACCAGGCGAAGCCTATAACAAAGAGCTACCCGACCCATACTTTAATGGTGATGGTCCAAGGCGAAATACCTGCCATTACTGTGGTAGCTGCATGATTGGTTGTCGCCATAATGCCAAAAACACCTTGATGAAAAACTATCTGTACTTTGCCGAGCGCAATGGCGTAGAGATAAGACCCAGCTCTGAAGTAATCAAAATCACCCCGATTAATGCAGATGGCAGCGCCGGATACAAAATTAAGATTAAAGATACCAGTCATCGCAATAGCCATGTTTATACGCTAACAACACGTGGCGTTGTGCTAAGCGCAGGGGTTATGGGCACCGTGCCTTTGCTTTTAAAAATGCGCGATAAAGACAAAACATTGTCCAATATTTCAGCTTGGCTTGGTCAGCAAATTCGCACTAATTCAGAAACCCTCACCACCGCGAACAACACCACTAAAAAAGTTGATGATGGTGTTGCGATCAGCTCATTTATTTCGGTCGACAAAGACACCAATATTGAAATTTGCCGCTTTAGAGAAGGCGCCGATGGCACATGGCTATATTTACCTTACGTTCCTATGGTGACTGGAAAAGGCCTCAAGCGTATTGCTAAGTTTTTAGTGAATACACTGCGTCATCCAATAAAAACAGCCAAAGTATTGCGGCCAAAAGGCAAAGCCCGCAGCTCAATTCTCTTTTTGGTGATGCAAAAATCCGAGGCGTTTATTCACCTAGAATGGCGACGTAAATGGTATCGATTATTTAAAAACGGCATTACTGCGGTGCAAAAAGACAATGACACGCCGCTTAGTGTTAGTTTTCCAAAAGCAGAAGAAGCAACCAAACTCTACGCCGAGAAACTCGGTGGCGTGCCAGGCTCAGCCTTATCTGAAGTGCTCTTTGGTGCCCCAATGACGGCGCATATAATGAGTGGAGTCGCCATGGGGACTGATGCTTCTAACGGCGTAGTTGATAGCTCAGGCGAAGTGTTCGGCTATCAAAACCTACGTGTTATTGACGGCTCAATCATACCGGGTAATTTAGGGGTAAACCCATCATTAACCATTACCGCCTTGTCGGAATACGCGATGAGCCAAATACCGGTATTCGATGCAGCCAGAGCAAGCATGATTAAGCCAATACAATTTAGTGAACCACGCGAAGGCCTAGTATCAGCGCTTACTGGTTCAGGTGATTTAGCAAAATCGATTGCTGAAAAGCAAAAAAGCCGTGCATAAAGCACGGCCTATTTTGGTATAGAGCAATTAGATCACTGATAATTCGACAGCAATGTTACCACGCGTTGCGTTTGAGTATGGGCATACTTCGTGCGCTTTATTAACCAGTGCAAGAGCGGTGTCTTTATCAAGATCACCTACCGATACCGCAAGCTTAACAGCGATACCAAAACCACCCTCGATAGGACCAATTGATACTTCAGAGTTAATGTGAGTATCAGCTGGTAATTTAATTTTTGCTTGGCCAGCCACTAACTTTAATGCACCGATAAAACAAGCCGCGTAACCTGCTGCAAATAACTGCTCAGGGTTTGTACCTTGACCATCATCACCACCTAGCCCTTTTGGTGTTGATAGTGCCACATCTAGACGACCATCATCTGATTTTGCTGTGCCTTCACGACCACCTGTTGCTGTTGCTTTTGCTGTGTATGCGACGCTTTGTAGTTCTTTCATGATTACTCTCCTAATTGAGTGAAAATATATTTTGCATGCAAAATATATTAGATCAGCTTTTTCGGGATTGCAAATACTTTGTATGCAAATTAAAATACACGTATTGAATTTTGAGGATCGAGTATGAAGTACCCACAACTAAAATTAGATAACCAGCTATGCCACCGCTTATATATGGCATCGAATGGGATTGCCCGTGCGTATAGAGATTCTCTCAACCTATTAGATTTAACCTACCCGCAATACGTCGTAATGATGGCGCTGTGGGAAAAAGATCAGATCAGCATTGCTGAATTACTTGAAAAAACCGCCATTGATGGTGGTGCGATGACGCAAATTTTGAAAAAAATGAGCGATAAAGCATTGTTGTCGATCACTAAAGATAGCCAAGATAAACGCAAACGACTGGTGCAGCTCGAAGCCAAAGGCAAGGCGATGCAAGATCAAGCCGCTGAGATACCGTCGCAAATTCGTTGTCGCTTCCCAAGCATTAACGAACAACAAGCACTGCAACTGATTGAGTTACTCGATTTAGTAAATAGTGATCTTAATTAACAAAAATTATTTGAAAGTGAATTTGGATTACACCGCTTTTTAATAAAACTAGATGCGCTATAGTGTTTAAAACTCATCAATACGGACACCATCATGAAAGCATTTGGATACACAACAGCAACCCCAACGTTGTCGGACTCATCATTACAAGCGATTGAATTACCTGATCCCGTTGCGACAGGTCACGACATTCTTGTAGCCGTAGAAGCAATTTCAGTTAACCCCGTTGATACTAAAATTCGCGCTAATGTGTCACCAGACACTGGCTACAAAGTTATTGGCTGGGACGCTGTAGGAACAGTTAAAGCTGTTGGCGACAACGTATCGTTATTTAATGTAGGTGATCGTGTGTTTTATGCTGGCGACTTAACGCGCCAGGGCAGTAATGCTGAGCTGCAACTTGTTGATGAACGCATTGTCGGTCTTGCACCAACAAGCCTGAGTAATAGTGAAGCAGCCGCCTTGCCATTAACCAGTATTACTGCGTGGGAGTTATTGTTTGACCGTTTACAGATTGAAAAATCTAAAAACAATAAGCCAGCCTCTGTATTAGTGATAGGTGCCGCAGGTGGTGTAGGCTCAATTTTAGTTCAGCTTGCTAAACAGCTTACCAATTTAACCGTAGTTGGTACCGCCGCACGAGAAGAAAGCGCCAACTGGCTTAAAGATTTAGGTGTTGATCATGTGCTTGATCATAGCAAAAGCCTTAACGAGCAACGTCTTGCGGCCGACCTGAATGAATTTGATTACGTAGTGAGCTTAACGCACACCGACCAACACCTTGATAGCATTATGGAAGTGATCAAGCCACAAGGTAAATTGGCACTGATCGACGACCCTGCAAGCTTTGATATTTTAAAGTTAAAGCGTAAGAGTATTTCGTTGCATTGGGAGTTTATGTATACCCGCTCAATGTTCCAAACCGATGATATGATTGCTCAGCACCAGCTTCTTTCAGAGCTTGCTAGCTTAGTTGATAACGGCACAATCAAAACAACATTGGGTGAGCATTTAGGTAAGATAAACGTAGCAAACCTTATTAAAGCCCATGGGATTTTAGAGTCTCACAAAGCTCGCGGAAAGCTTGTTTTGGAAGGATTTGAGTAACTAGCATGTAGGCGTCGCGCTTGCTTGGCGCGCGAAACAAGTTTCACGCCTACGTCCAAGGGTTTTACCTTTGTGTGGTGGTTAATAGTTCATGACTAAAGACATTCCTACAAGGCGCAAGCATGTAGCAGCGATTTCACATCGCATATTTCCTCAAACAATAATACAAGCACGCATCATTAAAGTGCATTACAGCACTTACCTTTCACTATTTTAGTGCCTGTTTGTAGGGACGCTCTAGCCGTAAAACATTAACCGATTGATTTTTAATACATTTAAATTTAATAAAGGTTTGGCACAGATCTTCCAATATTGAGTATGAACTGGCACTAACAAGGAGACTAACGTGACTAACTTTTTTCACACTCTTTATCTACTTTGGCGATTAGATATCAGCACATGGCATATTCATGAAGCACACGATCCGCATAATGTTGCTGATTTGGAGCGTCGCTATGTTAAATAATGATCCCGCATTTATCGAAGCATTAAAAAAGGTTTCTGTACATCAACTTACAATCACCGAAGCAGCAGAACAATACGACATCCCTAAAAGAGCTATTTACAAAGCATTAAGGCAGCAACAGACAAAGCTAAACAAGCAAAAGGCGTATTTAATTGCTACTCAAAAACGTCTTAAGCAAAACCTACGTAATGTAGAAATGGAGTTAGCTAGCTTCAGCTAAATAACTTCTGTATGGTTAAAATACACGCACAACAATGATGGATTAAGTATGCACGCAGTAGAAGTAAACTTTGATGGCTTAGTGGGGCCTACTCACAATTACGCGGGATTATCGTATGGCAATGTCGCTTCACTAAGTCACGCCTCTTCGCATTCAAACCCAAAAGAGGCGGTGCTACAAGGCCTTGAAAAAATGAAGGCGATGCACGAATTAGGACTTGAGCAAGGTATTTTTGCACCTCATGCTCGCCCCGACATTAACGTGCTAAAACGCTTAGGTTTTACAGGCACTGATAGCCAAATTATTGAAAAAGCATTTAAAGCCGACCCTGTTTTACTGCGAGCTTGTTACAGTGCATCGGCAATGTGGACAGCCAATGCTGGCACTATCTCACCTTCAGTTGATACCCTTGATGGCAAAGTGCACTTTACGGCTGCAAACTTAAATAATAAGTTTCATCGTTCGTTAGAGCCAATAACAACATCCGCGTTGTTAAAAGCCATGTTTAACGATGAGCGTTACTTTAGCCATCATACGCACTTACCTGAGCAAGGCTTTTTTGGTGATGAAGGTGCTGCAAACCATAATCGATTATGCGACAGCCACGCAGATACAGGGCTTGAGATCTTTGTTTATGGGGCAAGTAGCTTTAATAGCGCCCTTCCAAAGCCTGTAAAATTTCCAGCAAGACAATCTCTTGAAGCATCGCAAGCCATTGCCCGCTTACATCAACTAAAGCCTGAAAATCAGTTATTTATTCAACAAAATCCTGATGTCATAGACCAAGGCGTGTTTCATAACGACGTGATTGCGGTAGCCAATGGCAATGTACTTTTATGCCATGAACAAGCGTTTTTGCATCAAGCTGATACGCTAAAACAGATTAAACAAGCCTACCTTGGCAATAAGCCGCTACATATTATTGAAGTGCCGACCAATAAAGTAAGCATTACAGATGCTGTTAGCAGCTACCTATTTAATAGCCAGTTAATTACCTTAAGTGATAACAGTATGATGCTGGTTGCACCTAAAGAGTGTCAGCGCAATCAAGCCGTTCACGATTACATTCAAGAAATGATTGTTGCAGATAACCCAGTTCAACAAGTACGCTTTTTTGACTTACGCCAAAGTATGCAAAATGGCGGTGGCCCTGCTTGTTTACGCTTACGTGTTGCACTCAATTCGGATGAGCTGGCAGCGGTCAATCCGGCTGTACGATTTAGCGAAGAAAAATATAACCAACTAGTGAGTTGGGCGAATAAGCATTACCGTGACTCTTTAAGTAGTGACGACTTTGCCGATCCAATGCTTTTAACCGAAAGCTATCAGGCACTTGATGAGCTAACCAGCGTGCTTAACTTAGGCTCTGTGTATCCATTTCAACAAGAATAAATAATGAAAATTAAAGCAGTACACTCTATTAAAGGGGTATCTAAATCACTTAATGCATTGCTGATTGATAGCGTCGCCAATGGCGCATCAGTCGGCTTTATTGCCCCGTTATCATTACAGTCGGCACATGACTACTGGCAAGCAGTCGATGCCGATTTAGCCACTCCTTATCGTCGTTTATACCTTGCTTTCGATGGTGAAGATGTAATCGGCTCTGTGCAGCTTTCTTTATGTGCAAAGGCGAATGGTAGCCATCGAGGTGAAGTTGAAAAGCTGATGGTACATAGTGATTATCAGGGCAAAGGAATTGCAAAACAACTTATGAATAGCCTTGAAACAGATGCACAGGTGTTAGGTCTAGCTTTGCTTGTCCTAGACACACGACTTGGCGATACCGCATCACATCTTTATCGAAAGCTAAGCTACATAGAAGCAGGCACAATCCCTGGGTTTGCTAAAAGTTCAACAGGCGAATTTGATGCGACTGTGTATTTTTACAAACAAGTCGCTTAATTTAGTCAATTCAGGTGAATATAGCCATAAAGTCGACTTATAAAATTCTATAAACCCACTACACTAGTAGTAAGAATTCTATAAGGAGAAATTAATGGCGCTATCAATTCAGCAAAGGGTACTGCTTCTTGCCCTTCTTCCACCTTTACTCATTGCTATTATGCTCACTATTTATAACTATGTGCAGTCAAAGAATAGTGGTGCTCAAACAGTGGAAAGCTTTGCTTCACAAATGAAAAATGATCGCAAAGCAGAAGTGAGTAATTACCAAAAAATTGCCATGAGCTCTATCTCTCACTTAGTAGCGCAGGATAACGGTACAAATACTCAACAATTACAAGCTCAGGCTAAAGATATTCTTAGAAACTTACGCTTCGATGATGCCGGCGATACCGGCTATGTGTTTGTTTATGACCTACAAGGTGTCAGTGTTGCCCATGGTGTAAATGCATCATTAGAAGGTAAAAATCTCTACGATTTTAAAGATCCCAATGGGGTTTATTTAATTCGAGAGCTCATTTCATCAGCGAAAGACGGGGGTGGCTTCGTCGAGTATGCATGGAAAAATACCCAAGGTGTTATTAGTCCTAAACTTGGCTACGCCGCACTTATCCCTAAATGGAATTGGGTGTTAGGTACCGGATTTTGGATAAGCGGCCTTGAGCAACAAGTTGCCAGCACAGAAACAAGAGTTAATGACGCGATTGATAATGCATTTGTAAACACCATTATTGCCTCGGTGCTTGCTGTTGCTGTAACAGCCGCGATTGCCGTTGTGGTATCTCGCAGTATCACAAGTCCGCTACATACAACTGTGCTTGCCATGAATGACATTTCTCAGGGGGATGGTGACCTCACTCGACGACTCATGGAAAAAAGAACTGATGAGCTTGGCCAGCTTGGTAGTTCATTCAATCGCTTTGCTGATGATGTCGGCAAAATGGTCATCGATATTCGCCAATCATCACAATCGATGAATCACGCCTCACTCAAGCTCAATGAGCTACTTGCTAATATGCACACAGGTATTAATCGTCAACATGAAGAAAGTGAGCAAGTTGCAACCGCTATCAACGAAATGTCGGCAGCGTCAATGGAAGTTGCACGTAGCGCTCAAGAAGCATCAACTGCGGCTGAACATGCTGATCACTTGGTAAAACAAGCTAATAATCAGCTTCTTATTGCTATAAAAGTGATCAACGGACTTGCTAAACAAGTCGACGAAGGGGCGAATGCGGTTGACCAGCTCAATCAACAATCAAGTCAAATAGGCAGTGTGCTTGATGTGATCAGAAATATTGCTGAGCAAACAAATCTATTAGCACTCAATGCAGCAATTGAATCAGCACGCGCAGGCGAAGCTGGTCGTGGCTTTGCAGTAGTAGCTGATGAAGTTCGCACGCTTGCAAAACGCACCCAAGACAGTACCCATGAAATTGAAAGCATGATTGAACAAGTTCAGCAAGGTACAACAACGGTTACAAGTATAATGCAGGCAATAAAGAGTGGTAGCGCAACCAGTGTTTCTGAAGCAAGTGAAGTAGAAAAAGCTTTAAATGAAGTGTTGCACTCGGTTAACACGATTACATCGCAAAATGCACAGATAGCCACCGCAGCTGAAGAGCAAACATCGGTCTCTGAAGCGATAAACCAAAACATGACAACTATTGTTGAAATTGCAAATAAGACGGCCAGTGATACTGATGTAGCAACCTCTTATATGCACGAGCTTACTGATACAGCCACTCAATTGGAGCAGAACGTTAGCCGTTATAAGGCTTAGGTTAGGTCACACTTTTCAGCTGAAAAGTAATTTTTCTTAAGTTCAAGTTGCATTAAGTTTAATTCATTACACTTAATGCAACATTTAGAACACAAAAGGGATCAATCATGAACTTCAAAACAACTTTATTAAGCAGCGCTATTTTATTTGCACTTGTAGGTTGTGGCTCAGATAACGACGATAACGACACGCCAGATCCAACACCTCAAACAGCTCAGTTCACACTAGGTGTATCGGATGCGCCTGTAACAGGTTTAAAAGCGGTTAACGTTGTCTTTGATTCAATCACACTGAGAAGCCAAGGCGGTGAAGATTTTACATTTGAGACTCGTGAAGAGAGTGATGACACACTACCAGAGATGGTTAACTTACTCGATTACACTGGCGATGATGTTTTCTCACTACTTGATGATGAAGAAGTACCCGCTGGCGACTATCAATGGATCCGTGCTGATGTAATCAATGGTGACAGCAATAACCTAACGATGACTTCACATGTTGTATATGAAGATGACAGCATTGCCCCACTGGTTGTAAAGCGCAAAGGCAACGATGGTGTAGGCGAAATCCAGCTAGATGGTTTTACACTTAACCAAGCTGGTAACGATTTTGTAATGGAATTTGATCTTAAAAAGTCATTGGTTGATCCACAAAATAGTGACGAGATTTTCTTAAAACCTCGTGGTGTACGCCTAGAAAACCTTGCTGAGTCTGAAGATATTGAAGGTACAGTAAGCGACGTATTAATCGCTAACTGCGAAACAGATAACATCGATATCGCTCTTGAAGATGGCTCGTTTGGTCATGCTGTTTACCTATACAGCAGCGACGTAGAAGTACCAATGGATAACTACGAAGAAAATGAAGATGAGACCCCTGCTGATGCCCCGCTTGCAACAGCTGATGTCGTATTCGATAGTGATGACAATCAATTTGAGTTTGAGCTTGCATTCGTACAACCTGGTGATTATCAATTAGCATACACATGTGCAGCACATATTGATGATGCAGAAGCGCAAGACGAGGCTTTCACTCTTTATCAGGTTAAACCTATAACAGTCACTTCTGGCGACGATTTAGAAGTTTCATTCACTGTATCTGAATAATATTACAGCTTGCAAATTAAGCCCGCTATGCGGGCTTAATTACTTGCAATCCACTTCGCTACTCCCAATGCTTCCATAACAAATTCAACAGACAAAGCGGCCAAAATCAACCCCATAATACGTGTTAAGATTGACGCACCGCCAGTGCCTATTAATTTTAAAATGCGACCACTGAGTAATAACAATACAAGCGTTATTAACAACACCCCTAACATATTTAGCGCCGTTATAACTTGCTCTTTTATGGTGTATATATGGTTATCCGTTATTAAGATAACTGCCAATATTGCTCCTGGTGAAGCCGTTGCAGGAATAGCTAAAGGAAAAACGGAAATATCATGTTGCGGTTCAATATCGCCCTGTGAAGAATCATCAGCAAATATCATTTGCAGGCCAAATAAAAATAAAATGATGCCACCTGCAACCTGAAATGATAACAAGCTAATGCCCATTGCACTCAATAGTAATTGGCCAATAACAATGGCTCCTATAAGCACAATGGCAGCATACCCCACCGTTTTAAAGGCTGTTTTACGCCGCTTTTTAGCAGGTAATTTAGCCGTTAGAGCAGCAAACAGTGCCATCGTGCCTATTGGGTCAATTGTGGCCCAAATAACTAAAAAATCATGCAATACTTTATCTAACATACACACCTTAACATTTAAAAGCTGTGCCCTTAGATTAGCAATAAAGCATGGGAATAAATATCAAAAGTGACTCTTTTTCATACTTTCGCAATGCTTGCTTGCTTCTTTGTAATGATTCAATGAGGCGATAACATGAGCAATAGTGCCATTATTATTCGCAATAGGTTGAACATCACTCGTGTTAAAAGATACCTCTATTTGCTTGTAAGCCTGTTGCCACTCAGGAATTGATTCAATAACCTTTTGCTGGTCGATTATAAATTCTCTCCAACGGCTGACTTGTGACTGCAACGTTTCTTTTAACTCTGTAGCGCATTGCTGTCGAAAGTCTTCAACTTGATAATTAAACGCACGTAGCTGCAAACTTTCAACAGGGAGTACATCTACAAGCTTATCAAGTGGCGCATCATGGTGATATTCATTTCTCAAATAGGCTAAATGGTGCAAAGTATAATAATGTGCAGGCTCAATAAACGTACTAAATGTTAGTAGTGTATTGATATTAGCCTGATTGGCATTATCAGCTAACACGTTTTCAAGACGAGAAATAAATTGCGCCTTATGTTTACTACCATGTTGTATAGCAAATTCATCCATAATCGCTAAACGGCGATACATATCTCGCTCATCGGTCATACTCTTGGGTGACCAAAAACGCTCAGCAATAGCATAAACGCGTGGCCAAAGGCGTGTATCTATGGTATCTGTCGTGACTAGCTCCGCCCATATTGTTGCCTCACCGCCCAATACCTCGCCAGACTTTTTAACCTGCAATGTATCGTGTAATGTTTGATTAAGCACTTGAATGCTGGGTTTCTCATCAGGTGTAGTCTGTAAGTCATACGGGGTATTGCCAACAAATGCTGGTAAGTTACTCACTTTGTTAGTCGCAACAACCAGCATCGTAGGCCCCATCCATGTATCAATTAATACTTCGAACCCTGCCGCTCGTTGTTTCACATTTTTTGTTATAAACGCCCCTTTGCCTGTTATAGTAACTAAAGCGGCAAGCTCTGAATCGGCAGTTGTAAATACACTTATGTCGCCGGTAACAGCACTGCCCTTAAGGCGTGTTAGAGTGAACTGTGCGCGGCTTAAAATGTTGCTTGCGGTTAACGGGTCACGCTTTACAGGTTCAGGGTGATTACGATAATGGTAATTTGTCCATTGTGGCTGATCGATGTAAAAACCACTGGATAATAAACCATCAAAGCCCGCCTTTTGAATGGCAGCAAGAGAATGATGACCACGCCAAGACTGCACTAATGTTTGCTTAGGTAGTGTTGGATGTAGTACTTCATCCCAACCAATCATTTTGCGATTATATTTAGCTAAGATTTTAGCAACACGTTGATTAAAATAAGCATGTAATGCGTGACTATCTGGTAAGTCGTGCTCAGCCATAAACGCTTGTATTTTTTTATTTTCTTGCCAGTCACGCGCATCCACTTCGTCACCACCGATGTGTAAATAAGCGTCGGGAAATAACTCCGTTAGCTCTTTTATCACGTCCTCTACAAATGTATACACTTTTGGATTACTAGGGTCTAATAAGGGTCTAAATACCCCCCAGTGGCGCTCTATCGACGTAGGAGTTGTGCCACTGCCGAGCTCAGGGTAAGCAAGCACAATACTGCTCGCATGCCCTGGCACATCAAACTCCGGCACCACTCGAATACCTAACTGTGCGGCATAGCTAACCACGTCTTTAATCTGCTGCTGTGTGTAATAAAGCCCATCCGAAGCGTGTTGATGTAACTTAGGGTAACTTTTAAGCGCTATACGCCAGCCCTGATCATCTGTGAGGTGCCAATGAAATACATTCATTTTTGCTAAAGCAAGCCCTCTAAGGGTACGCTTTACATCTGCAATTGGTAAAAAGTGTCTAACGCTATCAAATAGTAGTCCTCGCCACGGGTATGCTGGCGTATCATCAATTTTGATCGCACTCAGTAAGTAAGGCTGCTTTGTTGAAAACACTAACTGCGACAAAGTACTAAATCCTCGGAGCATACCAAACTGAGTCGCGCTCTTGAGTAAAATACCTTGCGAACTAATACTCAACTGGTAGCTTTCATCCACTCCTAAAGTAGGGACTGCGGGTAACCAGTTATCAACGTCGATAACCAGCTGTGCTTTATTTTCTTCTGCCCAATTGACCTTGGCAAACTGCTGAAAAAACGCAGAGTGCTCAAATAACCCTTCACTAGGGTCTCGGTATTTCTCGGCTAAATAGACAGTTAAGTTTTTTTGATCTAATTGAAACTTGCCTTCATGTTCTGTGATACTTGCAGGCATCGGCATTAAAGGTAATGATTTAGCATGCGCAACACTTAGTACCCAAAGGCTACAAAATACAACGCGTAAAATAAATAACATGGTTTAACCCTCACTATGCTCTAATTGAATGCTGGTTGCGACTATCGCCCCTTTAGCAACAATAACTTGACTCGCCAATTGCTGAGCAATATCTACGGCGTATGTAATGGATCCAGTGTGTAAAAATGCAGCTAAAAAGCCAGCACTAAAAGCATCTCCAGCTGATGTTGTATCTATAACCAGTGTTACAGGCGTCACTGGAAAGCGCTGCAATGTTCCATGCTCAAGCACCAGTGTATCTGCCAGCCCTTGCTTTATTACAACAAGGTCAGATGAATATTGTTGATAAAACGCGACTAACTGCTGCTCTGTGCATTCACCAAACACCCCATAATGATCATCATCGGTAACAAACAAATAATCAGCAAGCTGGAATGCTTTTTTAAAGTAACCCACAGCATCGTCTGATCGCCAAAGTACAGAACGATAATTACTATCGAAAATCACTTTGCCGCCTGCCGTTTTAAAGGTATGCAATGCATCTAACAATAACTGTCGGCTAGGTGTATCTAAAATAGCTAGACTAATCGCTGAAAAATAACAATGGCTTATATGTCCTTCGCGCAAGGCATTAACGAACCTGTGTTGTGTATCTAAATAAAAATACCGCTTGGCAGCGCTGTCATCACGTTCGTAACTAAAATAACGCTCTCCTTTTGTATCGGTTGTTATACCGTAGCTACCAAGGGTTTTATTCGCTGCTATTTGCAAGTAGTCAAGCGATAAGCCCTGCTCCTGCCAAAGGCAACGTGCAACGTCACTTACTTCATCACTGCCCAGCGCCGTTACAAAATTTACCTTCGTATTTTTTAATTGTAAGCGCTTAAAATACACCGCAGTGTTATAAACATCGCCACCAAATCGAATGCGGTTATCACCGCCAAGCTCTTGCATTGCTTCGCCAAAGAAGGCCACATTAATCATGATGCATCGCCTCTCTTTGCTTATTTAAAATTGCTAATGCTTGTTCGCTACTGCAGCGTTGTTTTGGGGTGAGTAAGGTAACAATAATACAAAGTAGCATTGATGCAGAGGTTGCTGGAATGATGGGGTTACTCCAATAGGCTTGCCAATGTGGCGTTAAAATTACCGCCATTGACACAATAAATGACACTAATAATGCCGTCATCGCGCCCTGCCAATTAAATCGGGGCCAAAAATGCCCAAGCAGCACACAAACACACAACCCCGACATCAATGTCGCAATCATATTGGTGATGTAACCAATAACATCGTTAGTAAGTAACGCCAAAAGTAACGCCGTGCCAATTGTTAGCACTAAACCTATGCGTGATAGCAAAACGACCTCACTGGCATGTGGCATCCGTTTAAATACCAGCATATAGATATCACGAATCAATACGCTTACCGCCGCAATGGCATCGGAACTGGCACTTGAAATAGTGGCTGAGAGCCCAGCAATTATTACCAACGCCGCCAAGCCAAAAGGAAGAAGCTCAAAGGCCATATAAGGAAATGAAAAGGCACTGTTTTCAAGGGTTGGGTTGAGTTTGTATGCAGCCATACCTATTATGGCAGGTACAATTGCAAACAGCAGATATAAAGCGCCAGATAAATAAAATGACTGACGAATACTGCTAACATGCTTGCCAGAATATATTCGTTGGCGAAATGAAGGTGCAACAAGTACGCCAACCAAGACTGCAAAAAACAACGAAATACCATGTACAACACCTATTTTATCGAGTGATAAAAAGCTTTGATTCAGTACAGGTTGTGCTTCGTTGATCACCATCAAACCATCCGCTTGATAGAGCGCAACACCCGCCATCAAGAAAAACCCAATAAACAATACTAGAGCTTGAATAGAGTCTGTCCACACAACGGCAACATAGCCACCTATTACCACATAAATACTAAAACCAAGAGCAATGAACAATTTAGCACTCAGTGGTGATAACCCCGTTAACCAAGCCAAATACATTCCGCCACCTAGAATATGGGCGCCAAGCCAGCCAATACTGGCTACAAAAATGAATATAGCGATAGTATTCTTAACAAGCGGATCAGCCCCTACATAAAAAGAAACCTCTTCGCTCATAGTCATAAATTCATGCTTTCTGACAGGTGCAAATAGCTTTGCTAGCAGCAATATGCCGCATGCTCCACCAAGCCCATAAATCATCCCCGCCCAGCCATTGTTATAAGCAAAGCCAACTGCCCCCATTGAGGAGCCCGTACCAACCATAGTCGCAACGGTTGTACCCAAGGTTAAAATAAAAGGAAGGTTTCGTCCGCCTAGTAAAAAGTCATCACCGGTTTTGCTATTCCGACTTACCCACCAGCCAAACCAGATCATAAAAATCAGGTAGCCTAAAAAGGCCATTAGTAATTGCCACTTCATACAACATCCTGCTTCACCTCAGCCAAATTATTATCATTGCTTTATGCTTATTACACGGCTTTGGTGCTTATAATTATTTTTATGTATGAGTTCAACAGCCTAGGCTGTCGAACTTTTTTAATTTATGGGGCTTTATAACACGTCACATCGACTTCAACTTTGCAGTCAACAACAAGGTCTGCAACGGCACAAATTCGAGCAGGCGGGTGCTCACCAAAAAACTCTTTGAACACCTTATTAAATGATTGAAAGTAACGCGCATCCGTTAAAATCACTTTGACATGCGCAACATGTTCAAGGCCATAACCCGCTTCATCCATAATATCGATGCAGTTTTGAATAGCTAAACGAGACTGATCGATAATGCCACCTTCAACCACTTCACCGTCTTTCATTGGCGTTTGCCCAGACACCATCAACCAGCCGCCAGCTTCAATGGCTCGTGCAAAAGGTAAATGCTGCCCACCGGTGCCTGTACCGCCTTCTGTTCCTATACGTTTAATCATATTACTCTCCAGTTGAAGTTAAAAACTTGCCCGAATATGCAGGCACTACTTGGTCATCAATAAAGGTTGGTTGACCATTGGTCCACACTCTGTGAATACCTGATGCTGGTAATTCAGAGTCAATAAATGTGGCGTTATCGCAAATGGCATCGCTGTCAAAAAGCACCAAATCAGCAAACTTTCCTACGCTAATCTCACCACGGTCAGTTAAACCGTAATTACGAGCGCTGAGTCCTGTCATCTTATGTATTGCTGTTGTGAGTGAGAAAATGCCCTCATCACGTGCGTACTTACCTAATACACGAGGAAACGATCCCCACAAACGAGGATGCGGATGAGGATCACACGGCAGACCATCGGAGCCAATCATGGTTTTTTCAAAGGCTAGAATCATTGCCACATCTTGCTCATCAAGCCCATGATAAACAGCACCAGCCGGTTGCAGCTTCTTAGCACTTTCAAGTAACGACAACTGCCATGTATCTGCAATATCTTGCAGCGAACGCTCCGCCATTTCGGGATGAGGATCTGACCACGTTATAAAAATTTCGAAGTCGCTGGTCACTTGTTTTAAGTCCAAAGTGCTTGAACTGGCTGCATAAGGATAAGCATCGCAACTGCAACGAGAATGCGAACCTTGTCTTGAAAACCGATTAATCAGCTCTGGCGCACGTCCCCAGTTATTTTTACCAGCGCATTTCAAATGTGAAATAATAACTTTTATATCAAAAGCTTGCTCCATCGCAAACGCTTCATCCATCGCCTCGATGACAGCGTCAAACTCAGTACGCAAATGAGTTGTATAGATAGCGTCATGGGCTTTTAAAACAGGGCCAAAGGCTTGAACTTCATCACTGGGGGCCTGATTCGCATTTTTATAAGCAAGCCCCGTACTCAAGCCAATCGCGCCAGCTGCAAGAGCAGCATCAAGCTCTTTACACATATGCTTAATCTCTGCGTCATTTGCACCTCGCAAAAGATCATCCATGACATTATTACGCAATGTGGTATGGCCCACTAAAGCCGCTACATTCACATTTGCAGGTCTTGCTTGCAAAGCGTGAATATACTCAGCCATGGTGGCAAATTTAAATTCACTGAGTGCCCCCAATAAATTCATCGGATCTGGGGCTGCTTCACTTACCACAGCAGGGGCTGCACTGATCCCACAATTTCCAGTAATGACCGTTGTGACACCTTGGCTGATCTTCGCTGCCATATTAGGATTACGCAGTACTTCCAAGTCATCATGGGTATGTACATCAATAAAACCAGGCGCTAAACATAACCCTTTTGCATCTATAACTTGTTTAGCAGGCAATTCGTTGAGCTTACCAATTGCCATAATGCGATCATCGCTTATCGCTACATCAGTGACTGAGGCTTCATTACCTTGGCCATCAAATACCTTCGCCCCTAGAATCAATGTATCCACAGGCTGTGAGTCTTTGCTGTGCATTATTAATCTCCTAATGGGGCGCGATCAGGTCCTTGGCGATATTCATCTAACTCGTGTTTAATCCGACGTAGTTTTTCGCGTGATTTTTTCTGCGTTAAAATTGCCACTTCACTTGCTAGCACATCGACTGCGGCTAACATGGCATAACGCGCTGTACTTGGTGTGAAAATATAGTCAGATTCATTTGTTTTTATTGGTAAATGAATAGTGGCAGTGTTAGCAAGTTCACTCTCTGGGCAAATCGCAATCACTTTTGCCCCATAATCTTTCGCGATATTCGCTGCATCAATTAAGTCTTTGGTATAGCCTGTTAGTGATAAAACCACCACAACATCACTCACATCGACACTTGCTGCAGTCATGCGCATCATTACAGGGTCACTGTAAGCATTGCTTAAAATATCAAGTCTGAATAATCGGTTGTGGCACTCTTGCGCAACCACTGAGCTTCCTCCACCCACACCAAAAATTAAACTATGGCGACTATTTGCAATGTAATGAGCAGCTTGCTCTACATCAGTTTGATTAATTAGCCCTGCATTGACATCCAAAATGTCATGAATGGCCTGATAAATTGCCGGTATATCTTCACGCTGAGTGTTATTTTCAGTGATAAAACGCTCACCAACCGCTAAAGATTGCGCTAACTGCAACTTCATATCACGGACATTATTACAACCGAGCGCTTTCGCTAGCCGTGTAATTGATGCATGACTCACGTTTGCTTTGTCAGCCAAATCACTAATGCTTGCCGAGGCTGCAAATTGCAAATCAGCTAAAATTAACTGAGCAACAGCTTGTTCTGATTGGCGTAGATGACCCAAGCGCTCTTTTATTCTTGAAACTATATCCAAACGTCTTTCTCCTAAAAATAAGTCTCGACGACATCAACCACATTGTAGTTATCATCTATTACGTTGATGTAGCGCCACTTATCGAATGTTAAGCACGGATGAGAGGTAGCAAAGGCTACCATGTCACCAACCCGAAGTGTGGTATCATTTGGTACTTTCATCATGGCATGCTGGTCCATCATTTTTTCTATTTTCCAATTGCTATTTGCCGCGCTTATCTGCCCTTGCTGATCAACATGTAGTGTTGGGATTGGAAACCCTGCATCAAACGCTGCATCTCGTTTACCAAAGCCGATTATAGCCCTTCCCGCCTCTGGCATTGACTGCACATATGCCCAAATTTCTAAGCAAGATGTCAGCTCACTTCCTAAAGAGCATGCCAATTCATTGCGCGCTAAAATTTGCTGTTGGGCTTGCTCATAAATTCCCTGATCGTGAGTGACGTAACAACCAGGTCGCAACACGGCTATCATATTCTCGGTTAAATTATCAGGATGAAATGCCTCACACACTAAATCGTAGTATGCCGACCCACCAGCGGTGATCATCACTTGCTTAGTATCAAACGCATTATCGGCAATAAGCTGTTTGCAGGTCGCAACCGCATACTCAAGAAATTGACTCACGGCAAGGGGATCGCCCAGCACACCTTCATAAACCTCTATACCCGCTAGAGCTAATGAATCGAATTTTGCTATTTCTGCGATCAACTCTGCCAATAACTGACTGTTAACCACACCACAGCGGCCATCAGCAACACCAAGCTCAATCAGTACATGAATAGTGTGCTGAGTATTAGCAAAATACTCACCAAGCATACGTACGTTATCAAGGTTATCGACCAAGCAATAAAATACAATTTCATTGCTACTGAGTAAGTCATCAAGCTGTTGATAGTTTGCCCGACCAACCAATTGATTAGCCATCAAAACTCGCTCAGCGCCACTCGTTACTGCTGCCACAGCTTGAGCTGTGGTTGCCACAGTAATTGCATATGCTCCAGCCGCTAATTGTTTTTTAAAGATGGCAGGTGTCATGGTTGTTTTACCATGCGGAGCAAATAACACATGGCTTTGGTTGGTAAAGTCAGCCATCCAGCTAATGTTATTCAATAGGCGTGATTCATACAGACACAAACATGGCAAACTGACATCTTGCTGTGCAATGTTCCACCCTGATTTGTGAAGCTGCTGAACATTACCGAGTCCTTTATTGGCTCGGCTTACGGTTTCCAAGTTTGCAACGCTTAATTTTTTCATTCAAAAACTCTTTATATAAATCAGCTGGTTAATTACTTTTCATTAAAAACCATACAAAAAATGTGACTTATTTAATGTAATGGGTATTGCAATTCTGTTAAATCTAATGTTAATTAATAACACATTGATAGTCAATACATGTTACAAATTAACAGAAGATAATAATTAACTTTAAAAATACAGGATGAGGAACGTTTAAAATGAAAACTAAAACCCGTCACCAACATACACTCTCGCCAAGCATAACGGCTAAGGCTGTGGCAGCGGTCATTTGTGGGCTAAGTGGCCTAAATACAGTAGCCGCGCAGCAAAGTGATTTGACAAACGATGAAATAGAAACCATCGAGGTACGTGGTATTGCAGCCAGTAACAAGCAAGATATTAATAACAAACGCTTTAGTACTGGTGTGATGGATTCAATCACCGCAGAAGATATTGGTAAATTACCCGATGTGACCATTGCAGATACTCTACAACGTATACCCGGTATTCAAATTCGTCGCTCAGCAGGCGAAGGCTCAACGATTAATGTTCGTGGTATGCCGCAAGTGACAACGCTGTTAAATGGCGAACAATTTTTAAGTGCAGGCTCAATTACAACACTTCAACCTGACTTCACTGACGTACCTGCTGCGCTTTTATCGGGTATTGATGTACTCAAGTCTCCCCAAGCCGATATTCTCGCAGGTGGTATTTCAGGCACGTTAGATCTAAAAACTCGCCGCCCATTCGACTTAGAACAAGGCACGACTTTTTCATTTACAGGCGAAGCGACACGCGGCAGCTTATCAGAAGAAACCGATCCTAAATTAGTGGCATTTGCGGGCTATAACAATGACAAATTTGGTATTATTTTCACTGCCGCTTATGATGAAAGTACACTTGCTAACTACCGTAATGGCACGATTTTAACCTCCAACGAGATTCAAAATGAAACTTCTCGAGATTTCAATGGTGATGGAGACTTAAACGACAGTTACTACAGTCAACGTTTTTATGGCGTAATGCATCGTGAAACTGAGCGAGATCGCCTCGGCTTAAACACCACTGTGCAATATCAGTTGTCTGATTCACTGACTTTTACCGGTGATATATTCTATACCGACATGGATGATGCGGATCGCAAACAAGGGATGATGGTCGATAATGCGCGCGGCGAGATTTGGGCTTATTCAGATAACTTTATACCACGCCTCGACAACGACCGTGGTGGACAAATTTACACTGTTAACGACGCCACATTAGAAGCACGACGTGTCAGTGCTTACTCAGAAAGCTTAACCAATGATCGTGAATCAACTAACGCAAGCTTACTCTTTGAATACCAAGGAGATGGCCCTCTTTCAGGTGAGTTCAGATACATACATGGTAGTGCCGAGCGCGGTCATACCGAAAATGTAGCGCATGGTTATTTAACCTCTGGCGCACAACATGGCTTACTTAGAAACGACGGCACAGGCGCAACACCGGTTAACCCAAATGGTGTTGGCCCAGATCCTGTCATGGTTGATTTCTCTCGTACTGGCGAGTACATCACCCTAGGTTTTGAGGAAGGCTTTGGCAGCGATATCAATCAATATAACCTAGTATCAACTTACTCAGAAAATAACTTCGAAGAAGAAGCAACGCTTGATGTTGCTAGACTTGATGGCCGTTATGAGTTTTCAACAGACCACCTCACTAACGTCGATTTTGGATTACGGACATCAAAACGCGATGTAGAGCGCGAAACGTATATTTTAGTGGCACCATTTACATCTGGTGATATTACCGCTGATGTCATGTGGAAAGACTCTGGGGCCTCTTTAGGCGATACCAATGGCGATGGTGAAAACAGCGTTGCGGGTGGTGATTTAACTATTGGTCATCCCAACTATTTTAGTGATTTACCAGACGGCTGGGTAAACCAAATAAATGACTTTGGACCAGGTGGTGTAGGACAAGGGTTTTATCTTATCGATCCGAAAGTAATGGATGACCCTATGGCATTTCAAAATGCTATTTACCCAGGCAATAAACGACTGGCTAACCCATCACGCACTTACAAAGTAAAAGAGCAAACCCAATCAGCTTACTTTAAATTTAATTTTGCAGGTGAGTTGGCTGATATGAGTTACACCGCAAATATTGGTGCGCAATACATCAAAACAGAACTCGACATGTTACAAAACCAACTCGGTTCAGCACGTCCATGTTCATTATGTACCGCGAGTGAAAAAACAGGTGAAAAATGGTTAAGTCGTGATTATTCAGACTTCTTACCATCAATGAACTTTAATTTAAACCTCACTGAAGATTTCATTCTACGTGCTGGTTACGGCAAAACAATGACAACGCTAGACATTGGTAAACTTGCAGGCGGCATCAGTGTTGGTCGTACTCGTGCAGGTGATATCCTCGCAGCTGAACTTGGTGTGAGCCCAGATCTACTCGTTGCGGTACAAGGCACGCAAAATGGTAATCCAGACTTAGAGCCTTGGCGTGCAACTAACTATAACTTATCTGCCGAGTGGTATTTTAATGAAAGTGGCTTATTAAGTATTTCTGCTTTCTTAATGGATATAGAATCATTTGTCGAAAGTGGCACTGTAATGCTGGGTCTGCCAGACATTGACGGCGTAATTCGTCGCGAAGTACCTGTAACGACCGAAATTAATGGTGAAGGTGGTGAAATCAAAGGCTTTGAGGTTACCTATCAACAAGCATTCGACTTCTTGCCAGAACCTTTTGATGGTTTAGGTACATCTCTAAACTTTACCTATGCCCCGAGTGACAGCGCTAACGTCGATGTTTACGGTAAAAGTCTACCAATCCAAGACAACTCTGAAAAATCAGCTAATGCTGTTTTATGGTATGAAAAAGGGCCATTACAACTTCGCTTAGCTGCGAACTATCGTAGTGACCGTCTCGATAGCTTAAGCTCCGCTATGGGCGAAGGCGTGGTGCCGTTTTGGACTAAAAGTACACTGTATTATGACATGTATGCTGGTTATGAATTTGCAGAAGACACGAGCATTTATACGTCGATCAGCAATTTAACCGAAGAAAAAGAAGATATATACGCCCAGTGGTCAGACAATGTGATCACTCAAAATATCTTTGAGCGTCGTATTACATTAGGTATTCGTACACGCTTTTAAGCGTTAGCTAAATTTGGCTCACTTCTGCCCAAGTGATAAAAGACTAACTTAGTCTTTTTAATGAACAACGCACCGCGTAGTTTAGCCAAATACTAAACCAGTACAGACTCCCCTTGGTGCTGTACTGGTTTTCTCGTTGTTACTGTATGAATATGTTAATATTATAAGCCTAACCAGTTCTACCTAGGCTATGTGATGACATCTCGTTTTTTTAACTCTATTCTGTGTGCTTCTGTTTTACTAAGCTCAGCTATTTTTTTACAAGGCTGCCAAGAGCAACCAAAAAGTAACAATATCAAAGTCAATGGTGGATTAATCCAAGGACAGCAACAAGGTCGCGTAATAACTTATAAAGGCATTCCTTACGCCGCTCCCCCTGTAGGTGATTTACGCTGGCGAGCACCGCAACCTGTGCCCAAGTGGCAAGATGTAAAAGTACTTAACGATTACGCCCCTGACTGTATGCAAAAGCCATTTACAGGCGATGCTGCGCCGCTTACAACAACCCCTTCGGAAGACTGCCTTTATTTAAATGTATTTAAACCCACGAAACACAGCGATACTCCCTACCCTGTTGTGGTTTGGATACACGGTGGTGGCTTTGTAAATGGTGGCGCATCTCCCGCTGTTTACTCGGGTGAAAGCTTTGCTAAACAAGGCGTTATTTTTGTTAGCTTTAATTACCGATTAGGCCGATTTGGCTTTTTTGCACACCCTGCTCTTACTCGTTTTGAGAATGATGCACTAGGCAACTACGCATTAATGGATCAAATTGCTGCCCTTGAGTGGGTGAAACAAAATATCGCTCAATTTGGTGGTGATGCTTCTAAAGTGACACTCATGGGTGAATCGGCTGGTGGCGCATCGGTGCATGCGATGATGCAAACCCCTGCTGCTAATGGCTTATTCCAACAAGCGATTATTATGTCGGCAGGCGGACGAGAGCTATTTAAGCAATTGCCACTTAAAAGTGATGACGACACTGTATTAAGCGCCGAAAAAATTGGCGAAAACTTTGCCAAGCAACACACCATTTTAGGCAGTGATGAAAATGCCCTTGCTGCACTACGTGAATTATCTGCCGAAGACGTGGTTGATAACCTCAACCTGAGCACATTAAACCGACAAAATGATGATGAGCCTACCTACGTTGGCGGGCCAATTATAGATGGCACAATCATCAATTCGGCCACTGAAGCGCGCTTAAGTAAAGGCACATTTAGCCATGTTGCGACCATGGTTGGCACAACAGACATGGATTTAGGCTTTGCTAATTTTGCTTCAAAAGAGGCGCTATTCGCAAGTTTTGCTCCGCACAGTACACAAGCAAAAATGACTTACGATGCAGATGACCAAATGCCATTGCCTTTACTCAATTACCAAGTTGGTCAAGATACTTTAATGCAAGAACCAGCAAGGTTCGTTGCAAAACGTGTGACAGATATGGGTAAAGATGCCTTTTTGTATCGTTTTGGTTATGTGGCGCAAACCTTAGATAAACCTGGTGCAGAACACGCCAGCGAAATTCCGTACTTTTTTAATACTGTGGCAGCGAAATATGGGCATGTCACCACAGAGCAAGATAAGCAAGCCGCTAAAATAATGCACCGTTATGTGACTAACTTTATTAAATTAGGCACACCAAATGGCCCAGGGTTACCGACTTGGCAAGCATATAAAACTGATGAATCTTTTATACTGCAAATGAGCAAATCAGGGACTGCAGAGTTTTTACCCGACCCCTTACAAGCACGGTTAAACATCACAGCAACAAAAGCTGAAAATTAATTAAATAAGGCGCTTAATATAAGCGCCTTATTTTTTACCCTTGCTGCTGAACATACTCAAGCGCAGTCATCTTGTGGTAGGTTACATTAGAATGAAATACATGAGTAGGATCGGGGTCAACCACTTCTATTGGTGTGCCTCGACTACGTGCAATGTCGAGTGCCATTTGCGTAATATTGACGCTAAACGAGGTGCCGATAAAGACGATTTTATCAGCATCGAGCATACGCTGTTGCGCCTCTGAAATACGATAAAGCTCAGTGTAGTATTCGTCAAATAACAACACGTAAGGCTTAAACGATTCGTTAATCATCGGGCTTTCATTATTAATATTGAACACCTCAAGCAAGGAGTTGTGGAGATTGTCTTCATTAACTTTATCCCACGGCGCGTTAAAAGCCATCACATCGTCACCTTGATGATGAAACAGTGTCATTTGATCTAAGCGACCATGAATAGCAATAAAATCAGTATTACCTGCTTTGCCATCAAGACCATCGATATTTTGCGTAATGAGATTTTTATCACTCAACCAATGATGTACCTCATTAGGGCCGTGATGGCGATAGGTTGCAAAACGATGATAATACCAAGCTAAAAATTCGCGAGGGTTGTTTTCGTACATAGCACGGGTTGCCATTTCCATTGGCGTATAATTTTTGCTACCAATGGTCCAAAAGCCATCTTCACCACGAAAGGTCGGTATACCGCTAGCGGCACTCACACCCGCACCAGTAATATAGAGTGTATTCATAGAGATAACTTTACCTTGTAACCAAGTGCATCGGCTGTCACTTGTTGATTATTGTCCATACCACCAAGACGATACAAGCTTCCTTGGTGCTCTAATAAACCTCGATGATCCATGCTCGCAGTATCGGCTTTTGGCATCACTTGCCACGTGTTTTTATTAACATCAAAGCGCCAAACATGATCACTCGCTGGCGCGGGTTTACCATCGTATCCCATACCATTGTAGTTATATGGGTTATCAGAGCCGCCCATCATATAAATATCGCCATTGAAACTGGTTGCTGCCATACGGTAATGGGCAACACCTGTTGGATGTGGCACGGTACGCCAATCTATTTTTAATGGGTTATTAGCATCAATTGTGCCTTTTAAACACTGTGCAACCGCAGCAAATGAACGACGCTTATCTGCATTCGCCTGTGTTTTAACGCCATCACACACTAAAATAGTGTTGCCACTAATTGCCGCCGCTTGACCAAACACCGGTTGGCCTAAAAAGGGCGAAGCCTGTTGCCAAGTATCTGTTTGCGTATCATAAACTTGAACAAGGTTAACATTGCCATCGTTATGCCAACCACTGACTAAGTAGATATAACGCTGCTTATATGAAAGCGCCACACTGTCATCCACCGGCACTGGCATATTGGCAAGCTGCGTATATGAATCAGAGCGCACATCATAGCGATATACATCAGGTGTAGAGATTTCTTGATGGTCGGCACTAACGGTATAGCCACCAAATACATAAGCATGTTGACCAACACCCACTGCGGTACTCGCTAGGCGACCAGTAAGAGGCAATGTACTTGGCACCGCTTTAGCTGCTTGCCACGCATTATCGCCCACTTTAAGGACCCACACTTTATTGTGAACATCGGTATGTGCTTTGCCTGAGCTCAGGCCCATAAAGCTTAAAAAGTAGGCGTGTTCATCAATAACAACTTTGGCAACAGCGTTGTTAGCAACGGGCTCAGGTAAGGCAGGTATGGTTGCAAGTGCAACAGAAAATAACAGGCTCATAAATTAAATAGGTAACTTAACACATCACTCAAGAATACCATTTTATGAGCCTGAAGAAAGGCTCGTTATTAGTAAGCAATACTAATACGTTGATTTAAATGTGCTGCCGACTGTGCTTCATCAAGCATCGCTTTTGCATAGTCGGTGACTGATATTTTGCTTTCGCCGTTTGCATCAGTAAAGAAGCTGTCGCCACCGACACGGTATGGGCCTTCTGACTCACCAGGGTAGATAACCGCAGCGGGTGAAACAAAGGTCCACGGCGTATCTGTTGTTGATACTCTAAATACATCAAGCGCTTCACCTTGAGCAATGGCTTCTGCTTTGTATTCAGCAGGAAAGTCTGGGCTTGATACCAGTGTTACACCGGGTGCCACTTCTAAGCTTCCTGCACCGCCCACCCATAAAATGCGTGTGCCAGTACCTGCAAGCGCGTTTAGTAATTGCTTTGCTGTGTTTGCAACAATTTCATGGTTACCTAAAGCACGACCACCAATTGCAGCAATAACAACATCGCTACCCGCTGCTGCGCTTGCGATATCATCTTTTGTTAAATCAAATTCAGTCACAGTAACGTTATCTTGCGTTACTTTACTTGCATCTCTTACTAGTACATTTACTTGATGACCACGTGTGATTGCTTCTGATGTAATGTGACTGCCAATCCAACCTGTTGCGCCAATAACTGCTAATTTCATGGGGAATTCTCCGTTGTTTGTTTCAATGATTGCAGTTTACTTGTTCACTAATTACTGATAAATACACTATATAGATACACATTGTTTCACTTTAAGATACCAATGGACAAACTCAATTCAATTACTAGCTTTGTCGAAGTTGCCCGTACAGGCAGCTTTACTCAGGCCGCTGAACATTTAGGCTTGAGCCGGTTACAAGTTTCTAGGCATATTCAAGATATTGAAAAGTGGCTAAGTTTAAGGTTATTTCATCGCACAACACGAAAAGTAAGTTTAACTGTTCAAGGCGAAGAAGCCCTTAGCTATTGCCAGCAAATACTAAATCAAGTGTCTGACTTACAAAGCCGAGCGCATAGCCATAACAACGAATTGGTGGGGACTATTCGCGTTGCCTCTCCCATTGGACTTGGCCAACATAAGCTGTTTGATGCCATTAAAGAGTTTACCAAGCGCCATCCACAGACGCGATTTGAACTGTTACTTTCAGATAGTTTATCGCAGTTGGTTGATGACCGCGTTGATATTGCTTTGCGTTATATCCACCAGCCCGATGAAGGTCTTATTGCCCGCAAGCTCATGTATATCGCAACTGCAGTGTGTGCATCACACGATTATTTAGCTGCGAACCCACCGATTCATGAGCCGAGTGACTTAACTGCACACAATTGCCTTATTCATAACAAACACACTATTTGGCAATTTCAACGTGACGATAACACACAAAAAGTGACTGTTAAGGGCAACATTGTTGCCAACGATATGGGCGTACTTTTAAAAGCAGCAAAACAAGGGATGGGGGTTGCTCACTTGCCTTGTGACTTAGCTAATGACTATTTAGCATCGGGAGAACTTGTTAAAGTACTGCCAGAGCACATAACAATTGGCTCTCACTTATGGGCGGTGTATTTATCACGTAACTTCCAGCAAAATGTAGTGAGGGCGTTCATCGACTTTTTAGCAGAGCACTGGCAACAAGATATCTTATAATCTAAATCCGCTGCAGCTACGTATAAGCTACAAAAAGGAGCCGAAATGCAGCACTTAGATCATGAAATATCTCGTATTATAGAGATGGCGTGGGAAGACAGAACTCCGTTTGAAGCAATAAACCAACAGTTTGGCTTAAATGAAAAAAGCGTTATCACGTTAATGCGTGAGCAATTAACAAACTCAAGTTTTAAACTTTGGCGAAAACGCGTATCTGGGAGGCAAAGTAAGCATATAAAACTTCGCCACCCTGATATTCTACGTGGTTATTGCAAAACCCAATACAAGCACAGGTAACACTATTTAAGTTGGTCAGCGAACTGACCAACCGCATCCACTACTTTTTGCGCGCCGTTTTGAATGTCACTCATCACTTTTCCGGATTCAGTCGCAAGGCTGTAGCCCTGCTCAGCTTTACTTTTTCCTTGCTCTATCACCTCTACCGTATTTTGCGTCAGTGCCCTGTTTTGCTGTACAACATCAACAATTTCAACCGTCGCTTTCGAAGTGCGTGAAGCTAGCTGCCTTACTTCGTCGGCAACAACCGCAAAGCCTCTGCCTTGCTCACCGGCCCTTGCAGCTTCAATTGCCGCATTTAGAGCAAGTAAATTAGTTTGATCTGCGATACTGCTGATGCTCTGTACAATATTAGCTATATGCTGAGATTGCTTATCAAGTGCTGCTATTTCCGTTGCTGCTTGCTCCATTTTTTTTGCAAGTTCGTCCATTACATTCACCATATCACCTAATACCTCAGCGCCTTGATGAGCGATTTGGTCAGTTTCTGTCGAGGTGTTATATGCAATTTCAGCAGCTTGAGATACAGCTATTTCACGATTAATTAGCTCTGTAATCACTGTTGCAAATTTTACGATTTTATAAAGCTCCCCCTGCTCACAAAAAACAGGATTGTAGCTTGCTTCAAGCCAGACAGGTTCACCATATTTATTAACGCGTTTAAAGCGCGACGCAATAAACTCGCCCTTTTGAAGCTTTTTCCAAAAGTCGGCGTAGTCTGCTGAGTTTGCCTCCTCGGGTTCGCAAAAAATACTGTGGTGTTTTCCCACTATTTCTTGTTTTTTGTAGCCAACGCCTTGTAAAAACTGCTCATTGGCAGTAATTACATGGCCAGATAAATCAAACTCAATCACCGCCATTGAGCGATGAATCGCTTTTACTAAATCTTGGTTTTCTCTTGATGTTTCTATGGTTCGGGTAAGTGCACTGGCATGCAAAGTAAACTGCTGGAACTGCTGCTGCCTATTAATAACCGGATGCAAAATAACCCGCAACCACGCTTGTTCATTATGGGCATTTACAAGCTGTACAGCACCTACCCATGCCTCTTTATCATCAAGCGCTTTTTTAAAGTTGTGGTAATGGCGTGTCGTTCTTGCCAGTTCAGGCACTAAACTAAGAAGTGATTTGCCTATCAGTTGATTTTTTTCATAACCTAGCTCAACGGTTGCTTGTTCATTCAGTGACAAGATATGTGCATTTTTATCTAATTCTAAAGTAAGCATTTTACTGTCGAGCGTATTTTTTACTTGTGAAACAGTAAACAACTCATCGTCTAATTCAGTAACTTTATTCTTTAATGATTGACTAAAAAACATAGGACTCTTCACGTTAAGGTAAGATAAAATACACCTTGGTCTGATGTATAGGCATGCACATAGCAAAATAGTATATGCATGCTTACTTTAACGTATTCGTTACAGTAAAATCCTTATTTTTGCGATAATAGGAAAATTCTTAAGACGAAATAAGAATTAACTTAACAATTTGAATATAAAAAAGAAAAATACGCATATTTAACTTGTTAGTTGATTAGCAAACTGCCCAACGGCATCGACAACTTCCTGCGCTCCTTGCTGAATATCTTCCATGACTTTTCCTGATTCATTGGCTAATACTTGCCCCTGCTCAGCTTTAACTTTACCTTGCTCTATCACTCGCACGGTATTTTGCGTAAGAGACTGATTGTCTTTTACGACATCAACAATTTCTTCTGTTGCTTTAGACGTACGAGACGCCAATTGCCTTACTTCATCAGCCACAACAGCAAAACCACGCCCTTGCTCTCCGGCACGAGCAGCTTCAATCGCGGCGTTTAACGCCAATAAATTGGTTTGCTCAGCAATACTACTAATGCTTTGCACAATATTGGCTATTTGTTGTGATTGCTCATCAAGCGCTGCGATTTCCTGTGCTGCCTGCTCCATTTGCTGCGCAAGCTCATCCATCACAGCCATAGTGCTTTGTAAAACGTGTGCACCTTGTTTGGCGAGCTTGTCTGTTTCTGTTGAGGTGCCATAAGCAATTTCTGCGGCTTGAGAAATAGCATGCTCACGGTTCACTTGATCAGTAATGACAGTGGCAAACTTCATTACTTTATACAACTCACCAAAATCATTCGTAATAGGGTTATAAGACGCTTCAAGCCATACGTCATTACCATAACGGTCAACGCGCTTGAAACGCTCAGCAATAAATTCCCCCCGTCTTAGGCGCTGCCAAAATGCTTCATATTCTGCGGAGTTAGCGACCTCGGGCTCACAAAACATACTGTGATGTTTACCTACAATATCGTCTTTTTTATAACCCATGGCTGCTAAGAAAGGCTGATTCGCATTGAGTACATTACCATTTAGATCAAACTCAATAACGGCCATTGAACGGTAGATAGCATTAATAACATCCCGTTGTTCACGGGAACTGGCAATTGCATCAGTTAGCACCGTGCCGTAAATCGCAAAATAGTCCAGCTCCCCTTCTGCGGTATGAACTGGATGAGCAATTAAACGTAACCATTCGAGCTTGCCATCGAATCGAGCTATTTGTAGATGACCGACGCCATGCTCTTGACGATCAATTGCACGTTTTAGCGCTATAAATTGATCACTACTTTTAGATTGAGGTGTAATTATGTTTTCAAAAGGAGAGTTAATTAGCTGCTCAAGAGAGTAGCCTAATTCATCTAAAAAGTTTTGGTTAATATAAGCCATAACCCCATCAGCATTGAGCCTAAGAACCAGCATTTCTTCATCAATGCCTGCTGTTAGATCTTTAAGCGGGTAGAGCTCTGCTTTTAATGCTGCAATTTCAGCTTCTAAAGACTTACCAAACCACATAACACACCTTAATTAATAATAACGTATTGTTGTACCTAGAATTGTAGAACAATTAGCGCAAGCTGCTACTTTAAAATCATTAAAAAGAATGAGTGTACAATACTAAGACGCTTGAGAAGTGAGTTTGACGTACTTATCAGCAAGTTCATCAAGTGATTCTCGATGATTTGGATCAGGTTTAATGCAATCGATTGGGCAAACACTCACGCAAGTCGGATTATCGTAATGGCCAACACACTCCGTGCATTTATTAGGATCGATTTGATAAATCTTCGCGCCCATATAAATAGCCTCATTCGGACACTCAGGATCGCACATATCACAGTTAATACATTTGTTATTGATGAGTAATGCCATGACACACCTTTAAGCACGATAATGAGTATTGCCATTAAAATCCACATTATGGATTTCGGACGCAACGAAATTGCAGCCGCGTAATATAGATTGCAGCGAATGAAATTTCCTTGATCTAGATCAACCTTAGAAGTACCAAGGATTTTCTTCGGCCGATGTTCTAGAGTTACTGCATCAGCGATTATTTACCGAGCTTAGTTGTTTGATAAGGAAGTAAGATGCTTTTTATGGAAGCTAAACAGATTTTTGGTGCCTGCAACAGTTATTAAGAAGTAACTCATTTCTGTTCCAAAATGAGTTAACGTAATTGATTTAAAGGTGGCTTTAAGCAAACAGCAAACAGCAAACATTGAATATTTTCTTTTGATATGGTTTTTATATTCAGAATTTACAACTTTCCCCTATATTCAGGAAAATGAGCAATTTGCGCATGTTTATCGTAAGACCACTTTACCAAACTAAAAATATTTTGTTAGCTAGTAAAAGGTTAGTTAATTTGATAAAAATGTAGTAATCATAAGGATGGGCAGTTGTGTGGTAGAAATTTGCGCAATTTGCGCACTATTAAATTGTTAGCTGCAATAGATTTGGTTTCAACTGGAGAGTATATATGTTAGAAAAAGCAACGGAATGGCTATCGAATCATGCACCTAAAATTGTAGAGGCGCTTCAAGAACCTGCATCGACAGATAAAATTAATGAACTGGAGATTTTAGTAGGTAAAAACTTACCTGAAAGCCTTTGGACTTTATATCAAACGTATAATGGAATAAATCCAGATATGTTTGCTAATTTAGTGTACGGCATGCCATTCATTTCAATAGAGCAAACAATTAGTCAAATTACCAAATTTGAACTACCTAATGATAAAACTAATTTAAACTATTCAGATGATGGTATCAAAGCAGGTTATAGCTTCGGAAAGTTAAGGGTTCCTATTGGTGATGATTCGGGTTCCTGTTTAATATGCGTAGATCTCGACCCCGACATTAATGGTACTTATGGGCAAGTAATTTTAATAGACTATGAGCATAATGTAGCTCTCAAACTTGCTGACTCAGTAGAAAATTATATTGAAAAATTCACATCTGATTTACTTTCAGGTAAATATTCTCTTCAAGAGGATGCGCTAGAGGATGGTGTACATTGGCTTCAACCAGAAAGTGAAATTGATCCTGGTAATTGGTTTAGTTCGCCTACTTGGCAATATGTGCCTGGCCATAATTGCAGCTAACAAGCTGTTAAACGAGGACAAAAAATTGTTGGCTTTTGTTCCTTCGTCACTATTTTAGCCAACAACTTTTTGCCTGTTAACAGGGCGTTAGACAAAATTTTGAAGGACAATAATCTAGGATTTATCTACGACTTTCTAGGTGAAAGAGATAATGGCTTAGTTTTGCCTTTTTTCGCCAAGTGGACTTCCCAAAATCATTCAAAGAAAATGCTTTGGAGTCGAATTTGAGCGTAGTACGGGATTTACTCAAAGCATAACGGTTGAGCAGCTAGGTAGCTGCTTAAAATCAGTTAGTTAACCCGCTTAATTGCTCGGACTAGCGGCCTCCGTGTACGTAAAAATATAATTGCTTATTAATGAAAATTTAGGTGTAATGAATACATAATAAACGCTGAGCAATGCAGGGAAAGCTTACTTAACACTAGCTAAGCTGATTAAATTAGCGAGGAAAGTGAGAGTCTCCAAAAAGCCTATTTTTTATAAGTAAAGCCATAGCATAAACAACACCAACTCTGACACACCGAGCTGGTAGCGGCTCAGTCCAACAAGCGATTATGCAACTCAAACAGCGTGTTGCATAAATACTAAAATGTTATGTGGATGGAGGAGAAAATGGAAAGTCTTTTATATCTCGCAGCTTTCTTGCTAATGGTTGTATCTATTGCTCATTCTTACCTCGGAGAACGCTTTATCCTTTCTAGGTTGTTTAAGCGTGACAACTTGCCAAAGATCTTGGGAAGCGATGATTTTACTAAACGTACGTTGAGATTTGCATGGCACTTAACCTCAGTTGCCTGGTTGGGGCTAGCTGGCATTGTTGTGGCTCTAGTGCAGCCAGAGTTTGGTAAACAACTGGTTGGCCAAATAATCGCTATTACATTTGGTGTGCACTTTCTGACGGCCCTATTGGGATCAAAAGGAAAACACCTATCATGGATACTGTTTGGTGCAATTACCGTTTTGGTGTTGGTGGGAGCATCCACATAACAAACTGCTCAAGAGGGATTCACAACGCTTAGCATTTTTGCTGCTTCTTCAAATTTAGTGTTTATGGCACAATGCTTTAGGTAAGGTGGTAGCGTTGTTCACCCCTTACTTGGGTGTTAGGTCCCTTAAGGAAAGTTAAGTAATGATTCGAAAAGCAGAAAAATCAGACTATGAAGAAATGGACTTAGTATTCAGAGAGTCAGCCAAAGCACTTTGCATTAGAAACTATGAAACATCACAAGTTTTAGATTGGATTGGTCAACCTTGGGCTGAGCGTTTTATCGAAAGCGCAAATAAAGGTAATGATCAATTCGTAAAAATCAGTAATGGAAAAGTAGTATGCTTTGCTGAACTGAATATTAAAAACCTAAAGTTAAATTCTATATTTGTTTTACCTACATATATAGGTAAAGGCATTGGGCAAGAAATGCTGAACTTTATATTTAGCGAAGCTCAAAAAGCAGGCTTACAATATTTAGATCTTGATGCTTCTTTAAATGCTGTTAATTTTTATATGCGTAATGGTTTTAAAAAGTACGGCATTAGTAAATTTACAACTCAAAATGGCGTTGTTTTGGACTCTGTGCAAATGAGGTGTGTACTCGGCACATAATAAGCTGTTCAAGCGGGACTGTTAGATTTTTCGAGGTTTAAATGGATTTCACTTTTATCAAAGTCAAAGAAGACGATATTCCTTTTTTATTGGAACTTAGAATAAACACCATGAGTGAACATTTCGATAAAGCAAATGTAAGCCTATCTATCGCCGATCATTTAGAATTGGTAAAAGAGAACTTTGAGTGTATGTATTTTGTACTTTTCGGCGATGTAAAAATAGGGATGCTAAAATACGAAGAGATGGGTGTATAGGCAAAATTCATCAACTTCAGATCATGCCTAAACAACAAAACAAAGGGTATGGACAAGCTATCTTATCTTGGTTTATCAAGCACTCAACGTGTAAAGTATTAGAGATTAATGTATTAAAACAAAATCGTGCTTTAAATTTATACCTTTCTCTGGGCTTCGTAAAGATTGGAGAGGACAAATATGAGTATCATTTACGCCACAAACTCTAACAAAATCTCTCAAGGCGCTCGCTTCGCTCGTAGAGATAGCAACACGTCTTTGTACAAAAACGAGTTGTATACCTGTTTACTCATTTCAGTAAACCAGAATACATTGAGAAACGACTCAATGTATTCTAATAATAAGCGCTAGTCTTGAGAGAGAAGCCATTCTACAGCTGCGTCAAAACCTTTATCTGTGCCACTTACGCGATCTTGCAGGTTAAAAAATGACGTTTGAATCATCGGTGGGATACCTGTTTGCTCGTATAACACGCGCTGGTTTGATAATTGTTTCAGATTAGACAACCCAAAGACAAAACCATTCGGTAGTGATTTAATTAAACTACCCGATAACATTCCTTGCGTTGCCTCTCCTATTAATGTCACTTTTTCTGATGTACTAAGCATCACAGTTGCAAGCTCAGCAGCAGAAGCCGTTGTGTTACTTATCAGCACTACAACGGGTTTACCATAATTGTGTGCTGCGGGTGTGAGTGTTACAAACTGCTCAGGGGTAAACTGATTTCCGTAACGAGTACTTTTAATGTAGCCCGTTTGTGGGCTGGCAATGAAATACTCAGCGAGTGCCTTTGCCAAATAAGTATAGCCGCCACCGTTAAATCTTAAATCAATAATCACACCATCTGTTGATTCGAAATCAGCGATAACTTGCTTCATTGTGCTATGCAGTAAAGCAAGTGCTTCAGGGTGCTTATTCTCTTCGGTATAGTCGTTAAAGCTATCAATAAACAGATAACCTAACTTTTCGTGTGTCCCCCAAATAATGTGGTCATTAGCTGCAAATGATAAAGTATCTGAGGATAAATTACTTAAAATAGCAGCCTGAATGAGGTCTTCACTCTCTTTGATGTACTCTGCTAAGGCACTATTTTGAGATATAGTTAACGGCGGCGTTAAATCATTTTTAGTAAGAAATTCGTTTCGTAAGCGCTCATATAATATAGGCTTTTCTGACTGGCGATAAACGGCCACTTTATCGCCGTCTGAGATAAAAGCATGTCCATTTTGCAACGGCTTAATTGCCTCAGACATTATTTCGAATAACTCTGCTCTTGAGGTTTGCTCTGATACAGCCCACCTAGCTTGTTGGGCTACCTCGGTCCAATCCACCCCCACAGATTCAAAGCTATAATGGTATTGTGAAAAGGTTTGCAGAAACATCTCTAATGTCACTTCGGGGGAGTTGTTATCAATCCCTGATGTTAAATCAAAAATATCATGGCGACATATTTCAGGCAGTTTTGATGATGATTCGTACTCAATGCCAAAGTCATTATCATCCACCGACAAGCCTAGGTATGTTGGGCTGAATAGTTCGTTGTCTGCTATCTGATAACGGCTTAAAAACTCGCTTTTACTTAAGGTTTCAATTTTAGAAAGTAAACAGTAGTCTGGTGTAAACTCATAATGCATAACAGCATCTGCCACGATATGAAGTGCAGAGCCATAAGGCTCGGATACCCAATAACCTTGCTCGGGTTCAGACAGTCTACTTTCATCACACCCTCCCAATAAAAACAAAACAGGTAGTGCTAGTGTACCTAATCGACTCAGTTTCATAACATCCTCTTAATGCCAGTTTATCCAGTTCGTGATTAGTCGCTAGAAATTTTCTTACGATGAGCTATAAATCTCATCGCTTCCATTTCATGGCAAAACGAACCAGTATTGATTAAATTGTCTGCATGATAATCAAATGGCGTAGTAAATATCGGGTCGTTATGTGTCGAAATAAGACAGTTTGTGACAGTGCTCGTTAAAACGTGTCAGGGTTTGTTCGCAGGTGCTTTTTCAACGTTGTCATGGTGATACCAATCCGCAATAATACTTAATCATTTTGAGGGATAAAGCCTGTCGCTACCTGCGTTAAAAATTTCTCATTTAGAACAACTAAATAACGAACTTTTTGCCTTGTTATCAACGAGGTTTTATTGCCTCAAAATAGACTACTTAATTAAGCGAATTGGTATAAAGCCACACCATGCGGTCTAAAAACCAGCTTTTAGCTAAATAAGTTATTAAAACCCCATAAATACAGTGAGTAATATTAAAGCTATATGCACCCCACAAACTTATGAAAACACCCACTAAAGCCGTTATTTTCAGAATCTGATACAGTCGTATTTGATGATGCTCAGGCAAGCTGCTGCGATCACGGTTTAAGTATACCTGTTCGCCAAGCACAGCTTTCGTTGCCCAGCTAGACGCATCTTTAGGTTTTGAGAAAATAATGGGATTAATAAACGTCCAAACAACAGCTAATATCAAAACGACTATCATCAAAGTGATGCTGTAATTTCTTAGCCAAATAGCAGCTAAAAAGAGAGGCTGTACGCTGTATCGAGACCACACACTTAAAGGGTTTGCATGCCTACCCCAACCATCGTGATCGAGCCTAAATAAGCGAGCCAACTTGCGTTCAATTGTCATACTGTGCTCCTTGGTATAAAAGAGTTTTGATAAGTTTAATACTATGTACAAATCAAAACCAGCAAGTAGCAGTATAACGAATAGAATACAGGCTTAATGTGACAAACTGGGACAGTGTTTTATTCGTCAGCCCCCTCTTTATACCTCACATTACTTAACAGCTCACTCAGAGCATCTATGCTCAGATGGCAAGTTAAAAACAAATAGTGCACCACCTAAAGCAGAACGCCCAGCAGTAATAGTGCCGCCATGCCACCTAGCTATTTGACTCACAATCGCAAGCCCTAAGCCATAACCATTATTTGACTCTGCTCTTGTGCTGTTAAGCTGCTCAAAAGGCATAAAAATGCGTTCCAGATCAGCCTCATTTATACCTGGCCCATCATCGCTTACCTCAATTGTAAATTGCTCCGCTTGTAGGTTATATACAAGGGCGACTTCAACCTGAGAGTGAGCATATTTGCATGCATTGATGACTAGGTTGCTAACTGCACGCTGCATAGCAGTTTTATCAACATAAGCGAGCTTATCTCGACATTGAGGCTCGATATTTAACGTGTGTTGGATTGTCGGATATAACTGAAAAATATTGTGGCATTCCCACTCTAATATTGAAGAAAGGTTATAACTTGCAAAATTAGCTAATTGTATTTTGTTGCTGTACCGAGATAACTGTAGTGTTTGATTAACCAAATGCTCAACATCATCAATGCTGTTAAGAATCGTTTGTCGATACTGGTTATTTTGCTCTTTTGACGTTGAGTCATCGAGCATCTCAAACGCAAATCTAATTCGATATAACGGAGTGCGTAAGTCATGCGCTATAGCATTAGTGAGTGTTTTTTGGCCTTCAAGCAACTGCTCTATTTTCTTCGCCATTTGATTAAATGTACTACCTAAACTAGCAACAACAGATATTTTTGATACTTCCGCCCTACTGTGTAGGTTTCCTTTACCAAACTCCGATGCTGCAACCAGCAGGTTTCGAAGATCACGCCATAACGGGTATACCCATAAAAACATACAAACAGAAATCAACAGTACAAACACGACTATCAATATCAGTACCACTGAAAGATCCACAGAAGTCATTGGTATCAAATTAGCGTTCAAATACCCTTTTTTTGCTGGTAGCTGAGCATAAAATGATAGATCCCCTGAAGGCTCTTCTCGCCAGAAAAAACCATCTTGCTCAATTTGTTGTTGTTCATCCAATGTGGGATTAAGTAAGTTAGGTTCGATGATCTCCATCTCAAAAGAAAATGTTACCGACAATTGCTCAAGAAGCGACGGCCAGTCCTGCGAAGGTGTATTTTCAAATGCTTGTTGAAGAAGGTATATAGACCCTTGAGCGCCGCGTCTGATTTTTTCTTCTGCTGAAACATCAGTAAAAAACTGTAAGACTTGATCGCTTTGAGGTACTGTTTTTAAAAGACTTTCAGGCTCTGCATTAATGAATAGTATTTCACCTTGCTGTAAAAGTGCTTTTTGCTTATCACTCAAAGACAAACTAGTTAAAGGCACAAGCCTAATATCAAAACCAAATTTCTGCTCCAGTGAAGCAATGCTTTTTTGCCTCTCAGATTCAGGAATAATCGTTAATCGCGACTCAATTAACCTCAGTGTACCTTGATAGATATGAATAAATCGCTGACCTTCAATATGCTCATTAAATCGCACTATCGGATTATACTGGCTAGGATATAAAAGAAAGAATAGAGGACCAAACACCAGCAACCATAATCCTGCAAACGATTTAAGCATACGCCATACCCTCTAATATACGCATAACTGATACCCCAGTCCTCTCACAGTTTTTATCATCTCTTCAGGGTGGTACATATGTAGTTTCTTTCTTAATCTTGACACGCGCCGATCAATAGAGCGGTCTAATCCATCATATTCAAATCCTCTAATTGTCTGGATTATGTCATCGCGTGACACCACCTTACCTATTGAGCGAGCCAGTAATACCAATAGTTCAAATTCTGCACTCGTGAGTTCAACTGAATGACGATTTAATGTGACTGAGCGGTTGCTCAAATTAATGACTAAGGGGCCACATTCTATAGCCGCATGAACTTCGTCATTAGGATGATATGGGTTTGCTCTTTGTGAACGACGAAGTAAAGCATTAATTCTCGTTAGGAGTAACCGAGGTTGAACTTGTTTTACTATGTAGTCATCAGCCCCTATCTCAAGGCCCAACATTTGGTCAATATCATCGTCCAGTGCAGTTTGCATCATAATAAAACCGTGATACTCACTGCGGATCTGGCGGCAAACATCCAAACCATTCATCCCCGGAAGCATAATATCCAAGATAACTAGGTCAGGTTGGCAGCGTAAGATTTCCTTTGCAGCCTCCGCACCATTAGAAAACACCGACACATTAAATTGATATCGCTCTAAAAAGTCTCTGATTAAACAGGATAACGCTAAGTCGTCTTCAACAAGGAAAATAGATTTTTTGGAGTTGGCTTGTGGTGATAAATTCATCCTTTTCCTCTATCAATGAGCTGAGGGCTTCAAGAACCCGATTAAACTTCACAGCATCATTTAACCTACAATGTGTACTGAAGAAATGCTAATCTTTGTTATACTATCACTCGGTTTCTAAACTCGCTACTGTTACGATTTCATGTCTAAGTGTGCAGCATTTCCCCTCTTAGCGCTTGTTCTGGTCAACTCTAGTCAGACACTTTTCTTAAAAATTTTCATACTCTACTGGTGACTGGTCGTTATTAGCTAAGTGCAACATTTCAAGATTGTATTACTTTATATATTCAGCAACATTCTTTTGTATGTGGTCACAGGTTGGTTGAGCCACTTTTAACAACCAATCATTTTTCAAACTGCCAAAGCACGTTTCACAACAGCGTTATTCCAACAAGGCCCCCATACCAAACTGCTTTAACAGTTTACGATATCGCTTACTCGTATACTGAGACCCTCTATCATAATGAAACACTAAGGATTGCTTCTAAAACAATTTTAATGGCAATAATTGCCTAGGCAATTAAATTAATGTAGAGTATACTTATCGAATCAAAGTTAACAAGTTTTTCAGAACGAGATTACTGTGATGTTAAATAAAACCAAATTATTACATGAATTGACAAGCAGCTTACAACCTGTTCAGCGAGCTTGGAAAAGAGCTGTAGGTAAAGTAATTGCAGATTATGGAATCTCGATGTCACTTACTACAGTTATAGTTTTAATTCACCGAAACTCACAGGGGATGAATCAGAAGCTGCTGGCTGATGAAATGGGTATTAATCCTGGCGCATTGGTAAGATTAGTAGATCAAGCTTCATCTGAAGCATACATCGAACGTCGATGTGAGCCTGGGGATAGAAGATCAAAAATCCTACATATTTTACCAAAGGGTAAGAAGCTAGCAGTTGAAATTGAGCAGCTGGCGGACGAGCTACGATTAGAATTGATGAAGGATGTTGAGCCTGAATTAATTCATAAAGTTTCTGAAGTACTGCGTTTGTTTGAAAAACGCGCCAATGAATATACAAACAGCGCTGAAAATTAATGTATGGTACAACTAAAAGTCAAGTAGCATATGCTGTAAAAATTTATATATCAGCAATGCTCGCTTATTTTTTTGCTGTAGAAATCGGTTTGTCTAATCCTTATTGGTCAATAGTTACCTGCGTTGTACTTGCAAATCCATTATCTGGTTTACTTTATGCGAGAGCAATTTATCGCTTAATAGGTACTCTTATCGCAGGTGCTTTATCGCTATTATTGTCTGCCTTATTTATCAATGAACCTATTTTACTTATCTCATTAACAGGATTGATCTCAGCATTAATACTCACAATGTCTTTTGCAGACAGAACACCTAAAGCTTATAGCTTTCAGCTCGCAGGTGTCACGATGATGTTAGTTCTCATTGCGTATATGGGTCAACCTTCAACTATGTTCCCAATGGTCACATCAAGGGTTTTAGAAATATGTATCGGTATCTTAGCAATAATGTTTGTAGATTCATTCTGGCAGCCTGGTTCATCGTTAGCGACTTTAAGAGCTCGAAAAGACAATTGGATTAATGATCTTACAAAATGGAGAGAAGACAGTTTTCTTGCTCTGTCGGATCATAGCGTAGACCAAGATAGAATAAAGTTGTTGAATGATGTGTCATCCCTTTCTCAGTCAGTCTCCACGATGAAATATGACTTCTCTATTGATAAACAAACAAGACAAGCTTTAATAGCATTACAAAAAAGTATTATAAGATTGATCCCACGTATCGCCGCGATTGCTCATGCAATGACAGGGTTATCGAAAGAAACCCATGCAAAGATACTAAAACCTCAAAACAGGCTTTTATTAAACTCTACCGAGCAGAGCCTTAATTTTTCAAAAATCCCAACATCAGTGTACATACAAGCATCCCCTTGGGAGAAAATGATTCTAAAGCAACTAGAGCAGCTACTTTTGCAACACAAAGATGATTGGTTAGAGTTGATGAAATTGAATCAATTAGTAGATGGTCATTCAGTAAATAAAGAAACAATAAACTCAGCTATGAAAGCTAAAGCATTGCCTCTAATTCGAGATACTGGATTAATGGTAAGAATGTTTGCTGGTATTTCGCTGACATACTCAATTCTCTGTTCCATCTGGTATTTTACTGGCTGGATGCAAGGCCCAAATTTAGTGCTTCTCGGTGTAGTTGCTATAGGTTTCTTCGGAGCGGCTGATGAGCCAGGAACCACAATAAAACAGTTTGGGCGTTTTACTTTTATTTCAGTTTTAATGGCATTTTTTCTTAGTTATGTTTTATTACCTTTAGCTAATAACTACGCGGGTTTTTTAATAGTTATGGCTATGTACATGTTGCCTATAGGTCTTTGGGCATCTAAAAATCCATTAGCTCTTTTGGCTTTAGCACTTAGTCTTAGCACTATTAACCTTCAGAGTCACTATACTCCATTCAATATTGATTACTTTTTAGAAAATGCAATAGCATCTCTTGTTGGTGTTCACGTTGCATTTGTAGCTGCTTCTGCATTTCGCCGGTGGGGAGCACAAAATGCAATTGAGCAACTAATAAAACGCGAAAAGAAAGATGCGCTGAGCCTTCATTATCGATTTAATGAACCTGCCGTGCAAAAATATGCAACTCGTGCTTTAGATAGAATGGCGTTACAAGCTACAAGACTAGAGGTTTCTATCGAGAAAACAAATTTTATTGTTCTTGCGGGCATTTGCGCTAACGTTTATGCCGCTCGATTACGTCAAGCTACATCTGAAAGCTCTGAATTACAGTTTATAAAGCCATTGCTATTGTTATTGACCAAGTACGATAGACAAGATGATACAACTACTTCTGCTCTGATAAAACAAATTGACTTGAGCCTACAAATCTCTCACGAACAAGGTTTATCAGATGTTCAACGACTATTAACTGGACTGCGGTTAGCAATGTTTCCGCACTCACCAAATTGGAAACTAACACATGCCTAATGAAATCGATATTTTTGGTATTTATGTCTCTCCAATGCTGATTTGTATAATTTCTGCATTTCTACTACGAATTTTTTTATCAAGGGTAATGCAGCGTATTGGTATTTATAAACTTATATCCCACAAACCTATCTTTGATACAGCAATATTTATCTCACTGGTCGGTATTATTTTTAACCTATTTGTTGGTATATCAGCGCAAAAAGGAGGTTTTTTATTATGAGCAACAAGTTTATTTTTTCAAGCCTAAGAATATTACTCACTATTAGTGCGCTGGTGTTAGCTGGTATCACTATATGGAACCTCTATATTTACTATCATTTTTCGCCGCAAACGCGAGATGGCAAGATAAGAGCTGACATAGTCCAATTAGCTCCAGATGTATCTGGACGAGTTGAAAAAGTATATGTCCATGATAATCAATCTGTAGTCAAAGGCACGCTTTTATTTAGCTTAGATAAGGCACGTTTATCAAATGAAGTTGATAAGGCTAAGGCAACTGTTATGTTATCGAAAGCAACTTTACTTTCAGCCCAAAGAGAACTTGAGAGATATAACCGTTTAAGCACTGCAGTTTCAGTGCAATTACGTGATGACAAGCGTGATGCTGTTGCATTAGCAAGTGCTAATATGGAGCGGTCGTTAGCTGAGTTAGCACTTTCAGAATTAAACCTAAATCGAGCAGATGTATATTCACCCGTTGATGGTGTGGTAACTAACTTTTCACTGAGGCCAGGTTCTTTTGCAAAAGCGGGTTCTCCGATTATGGCTCTTATTGATCAAAAGAGTTTCTACGTTTCAGGTTACTTTGAAGAGACAAAGCTAAGTCGAATTAGTAATGGAGCAAAAGCAACAATTTTTGTTATGGGTGAAAAAGAACCAATTTATGGACATGTTGAAGGTTTGTCAGCAGGTATTAGTGACAGCGAGCTTTCTAACACCTCAGACAATATGTTAGCAAATGTTAACCCTACGTTTAGCTGGATCCGACTAGCACAACGAATTCCTGTTAGGATAAAAATAGACCGTATTCCACCAGAGTTTAACTTAATAGCTGGAAGAACGGTATCTGTCTCGTTGGATGAAACTAACTAGATTTTAACAGCTCCCTCTTTTCTTTTAGAAAGTCGATAAACGCTCGGGTTTTTGCTGGCATGTTTTCTCTTGATGGAACATAAAGATAAAAGCCAGTAAAAGGCGGGCACCACTGATCTAAAACACGAATAAGACTGCCATTTTCAATGTGCTTTTGGACTGCAAAATTAATGTGCTGAATTAAGCCTATCCCCTTTAAGCCTGCGCGTATCATTCCTTCGTCATCATTTGTGATCAGCCTGCCATTTGGCTGAACTTCTAAGTCTCTGCCATTAGGCTCTGGGGAAGTAAACTCCCAAGAATATAATGCATGGCTGGTTGCATTTCTGAATCCTAAGCAGTTGTGATTGACTAAATCAGCAGGTGATTGTGGTGTGCCGTATTGTTCAAAATATTCGGGCGTACCCACTACTGACATTTCAAGCATTGGTGTTATGGGAATTGCGACAACATGTTCAGCCAGTGATTCGCCTAATCGAATACCTGCATCGCACCCTTCTGCAATTATATTTGCTAAGCCATCATCCATAACCAATTCGATTTTCAGCTTTGGATAACGAGTGAGAAACTCATTGATATGTGGCTCAATTAAGTAGTTTGCCACAACTTTAGGGGTATTTATCCGCAATAAACCAGAAGGCTCATCATGAGCTTGACCTAAATTTCTAACAGCGCGGTCAATTGACCCAAAAGCAGGGGAGATAGCGTCTAACAGCAGTTGCCCTTCTTCAGTAAGTGACATGTCTCTGGTTGTTCTAAATATCAATGTGGTATCAAGTTTTTGCTCAAGGCTTTTTAGGTTTTGTGATAAAGCCGCTCGTGTAATCCCATATTCTTTGGCGACTTTGGTAAAGCTTTTTATCTGCGCTATGCGAACGAACCATAATAGTGAAGGTAATAATGAAGGATCCATAAACGCTTTCTCAATATTTTAAGTGTAGAAGACAGGTTAAAAGCTTTAATCAGGGATAGATTACTTCATTAACCAGCAATTTTATTGTCTTAAAAATCAATTTAATAAATCAGAAGCAGGGTTAACTAAAAAGTGAAACTGCTTATTGTAAACTAATGCTTAACACTGTAGTCATTATTATACTCTTGTCCAAGTCTAATATGAGCTCTATATTTAACACATCAGCTGAAACTGAAACGAAGGTAGCAAAGGGTTTTAATCTCAGTTAGCAATATGCAAATTAATATTTAATTTTAACCTGAAGTTTGAATCTAGCTTCAGATTAACGTCGAACTAATAAGGATGACGATTATGAAAAGTGTAATGATAAAAAACAAATTCTGGGATATCGCTGCGGATATTTATTACCCACCTGGTTTTTCTGAAGATAAAAAATATGCCGCAATTATTAGCGCACACCCAATCGGTAGCTGTAAAGAGCAGACATCAGGTGAAGTATATGGAGCTGCATTAGCCAAAGCGGGCTTTGTAGTGATTGCATTTGATGCAAGCTATCAAGGCGCGAGTGGTGGTGAGCCGCGTTATATAGAAGATCCGACTCAGCGTGTTGAAGATTTCCGCGTCGTTACTGACTACCTAGTTACACTCCCTTATGTTGATGAAAACCGTATTGGTGTATTGGGTATTTGTGGTGGTGGCGGTTATGCCATCAATGCTGCAATGACTGAACGCCGCATCAAAGTAGTCGGAACTGTAACGGGTGCTAACTATGGTCGTTTAATGCGTGAAGGCTTCAGTGGTTTTGACCCAATTGCTGCTTTAGAAGCGATGGCAGCCCAACGTACAGCTGAAGCACGTGGTGAAGAGCGTCGAGTTGATGATCTTTTGCCTCCATCACCTGAAGAAGCTAAACGCTTGGGTTATGAAGAAAGAGATTTATTTGGTGCTACTGAATATTATCGTTCAGATCGTGGCCGTAAACCAAATGGTGTAAACCGTTCATTATATTCACATCAAGCTGCTGCAGTTGGCTGGGATGCATTTCATCTAGCTGAAGTTTTACTAACACAACCATTGATGGTGGTTGTAGGTGACCAAGTGGGGGCTTTTGGGGCATATCGAGATGGCTGCGAAATTATTGGTCGAGCGGCATCTAAAAACAAAGAGCTTGTCGAGGTTCAGGGTTGGTCTCATTACGACTTATACGATAAGCCTGAGCCGGTAGGTATTGCTCTAGATAAGTTAATTCCATTTTATCAAGCAAATCTGTAATGACTTAACAGCGCTTCACAAAAGTGCGGCGCTTTAGTTGCTAATTTTCTGGATGAGTTTTGGGCTAGCAGCTTATAGGAAATTCACGATGTGTATTCAAAGTCAGTTTAAACCGCATGGCAAATATAGTCTGCAAATTCAAAACGGAATAATTTTAATAAAGGCAAGAGGTGCTTGGAATTTAGAAGGGAAAATGTCGCTTATGGATGAGTTATTTTCCTCTATTAAATTGACGAAACAAAAGTATTTTTCAATGTTAGTTGATGTGTCTGAATTCGAGCTAGGCACTCCTGATTTTCAAGCGCGGGGTGTTATCGAAAAAACCAAGTTGATTGAATTAGGTCTGCGAAAAACCGCTTATGTGAATAGTGTAAAACGGACCTCTCACATCCAACAAATAGCAAGTATGCAACCTCCTAGCACTGCATATCTGTGGCGCATTTTTAATTCTCACTCTGCAGCTCAAAAATGGTTGGCAGACGAGTCACTAAATAACCTTATTAAGTTGTAGAAGGTAGTTAAAAAATGAAGAAAGTTCTGATCTTAGGTGCAAGCGGGCAGATAGCTAAATGGGTCGTGTCTATGCTGGCTGATAATATTGACATTAAGCAAACTCTATTACTAAGAGATGCAAACAAACTCGATTATGAATTGCCAAGTAATGCACAGTTGGTTGTTGGAGATGTGCTGAATAAAAAAGGATTGGCGAAGGTAATTAAAGGGCATGACATTGTGTATGCAAACCTAGCTGGTGAAGTTGACTTGCAAGCAAAAAATATTGTGGCGGCAATGAATGATGCTCAAATAAGCCGTCTTATTTTTATAAATTCATTGGGTATTTATCAAGAAGTGCCCGGAAAATTTGGCCAATGGAATGAAAATGAAATTGGCAAGTATTTGGGGCCTTATCGTCAAGCTGCCGATGTAATTGAGGGATCTTCGCTCAACTACACTATTTTAAGAGCAGCTTGGCTGACTGATCATGATGAAGTTGATTATGAAATAACTCAACGTGATGAACCATTTAAAGGCACTGTGGTTTCGCGTAAAAGCGTTGCAGCATTAGTCACACAAATTATTGAATCGCCAGCAACTTATTCACACGAAAACGTAGGGGTTAATAAACCTAATTCAGAAGGTGATAAACCTGTACTTGATTACGAGCTAGCTTAGTGAATAAAGAGTTCATGAGGATACTATGAAGATTGTAATAATAGGCGCATCGGGCATGGTTGGCAGTGCGGTTTTAAGAGAGTGTCTTAATGCTAATGATGTTGAGCAGGTGTTAGTGGTTGGTCGCAGTAAACTGCCATTACAACACCCTAAGTTAATAAGTATTTCGAGCAATAACTTATTTGATTTAAGTGAAATTAAAGAAACGCTTATACCCTATGATGCCTGCTTATTTTGTTTAGGTACATCAATTGGTGACAGTAGTGAAGATGTTTATAAGAGTTTGAATCAAACTTTGCCTTTAGCTGTTGCTAAAACATTACTTGATGCTAATCCAGCTATGAGCTTTACCTATGTGTCGGGCAAAGGCACAGACTCTACTGAGCAAGGAAATGTAGCCTGGGCGCGAATTAAAGGTAAAACCGAAAATACGCTGTTGAACATGGGCTTTAAGGATGCGTATATGCTGCGCCCTGCACTTATTATCCCTAAAAATGGTGAGCAATCAAAAACAAAAGTATATCGATTACTTTATCGCTATACAGGATGGGCGATGCGAGTTTTACAGCCGCTTTTTCCTTCTATGATAACGGATACTCAAAAAGTAGGGCGCGCAATGTTAACTCTTTTAAGGGCGCCAGCAAGTAATCACATCATCGAAAACGAACAGATTAATTTATTAGCAAATCAGCAAATAATTTAATGCAAACTCTCGCGTTAAATTTAAAACATAAAAGGAGCAAATGATGCCTTCACAAGTTAAAGGGTATGCTGCCCACTCATCAGAATCAGATCTGGTTCCTTATTCATTTGAAAGACGTGATCTTCGAGCCGATGACGTTGAAATTGAAATATTATATTGTGGTATTTGCCACACAGATATCCATCATGTACGAGGTGATTGGGGGCCAGAGGAATACCCAATGGTGCCTGGTCACGAAATCATTGGTCGCGTCCTGAAAGTTGGCGAGGGTGTGACAAAATTTATCGTCGGCCAATCTGTTGGTGTTGGCTGCTTAGTTGACTCATGCCGCGAATGTGGTTCATGTGAGCATCATCAAGAGCAATACTGCGATGAATTTGTGCCAACTTATGGTAGCCGCGATAGGCACGATGGCACGTTAACTTTTGGTGGTTACTCAGATAAAATCGTTGTGTCTGAACGATTTGTTTTAAGCATCCCCGAAAACTTGAATCTTGCAGGCGCTGCACCTTTATTGTGTGCGGGTATTACCATGTATTCACCATTAAAACGTTGGAACATCAGCGCTGGTAAAAAAGTGGCGGTTATCGGCCTTGGCGGTCTTGGGCACATGGGAATTAAACTAGCTAAAGCTATGGGCGCAGAAGTCACCCTGTTTAGTCGTTCAAAAGGGAAAGAGGAAGATGCTTATCGGTTAGGTGCTGACCATGTGGTTATATCAAGCTCTGAGTCGCAAATGCTGTCAGTGAAAAGCTCATTCGATCTAATTATTGATACTGTTCCTTATAATCATGACGTTAACCCTTACCTTAAAACGCTAGCGCCCGATGGTGCGTTGGTATTAGTTGGTTTCTTCGGCGCTTTAGAGCCCACGGTACAAACAGCAGCACTTATCGCCAGAGGAAAAACTCTGACAGGCTCATTGATTGGTGGGCTTGAAGAAACGCAGCAAATGCTTGATTTTTGTGGTGAGCACAATGTGACCGCAGACATTGAGATGTTAGATATAAAAGACATTAACTTGGCATATGAAAGATTATTAAAATCAGACGTTAAATATCGCTTTGTGGTTGATATGAATTCTATTAAATAGATAAATGATTTTAGCCATTTCACAAGGTGTATGAGCTTTACTTAATTGTTAATTTAGACAAACACCCTGTCATTTTAGGCAAACATTTTTTTCAGCCCACTCCTATACTTAATCTCAATGAAGGACGCAAAGCAAATAGCTCTGCAATCGAGAATAGTCTCTGTCCTTACTTATTAACCCAACGAGGATATACGCTCATGAACAAAGTTACTTTTCCAAACACTAACGGTTTAGATATTACTATCGCTGGTTTATTAAATTTACCTGCTGATTTTGATGAAACTAAAAGCTATCCAGCCGTTGTCGTATCGCACCCAGGTGGTGGTGTTAAAGAGCAAACAGCAGGGACTTACGCACGTAAACTAGCTGAGCAAGGTTTTGTCGCTATTGCGTACGATGCATCTTACCAAGGTGAAAGCACTGGTGAGCCACGCCAACTTGAAAACCCACATGTTCGTACCGAGGATGTGAGTGCAGTAATCGATTACTTAACGACCTTACCTTATGTAGATAATGATCGCATTGGCGCAATGGGTATCTGTGCGGGTGCAGGTTACACCGCAAATGCTGCAATTAACGACCGCCGTATTAAAGCCGTTGGCACAGTAAGCATGGTAAATATTGGCCAAATGTTCCGTAATGGCTGGGATAACAATGTAAAAGACAGCGACGCTATCCCATATATCCAAGCTGGCTCTGATTCTCGCACATCGGATGCAAGTGGTAACGACATTGCGACTATTCCAATGGCACCGCTGAAAGAAGAAGATGCACCAAACGAAGAACTTCGCCAAGCGTGGGAGTACTATCACACAGACCGCGCCGCTTATTGCACTGCACCGGGTTTTGCGACTGCACGCAGCTTAAATCAAATCATCACTTATGATGCATTCTTTAAAGCTGAAGCATTTTTAACGCAACCATTACTGACCGTTGTCGGCAGCAATGCAGGCAGCAAGTGGATGAGCGATGACCTAATGGCGCGCGCTGCATCAAGCAGCAAAAACATGCACATCGTTGAAGGTGCAAACCACATGGATTTATATGATGGCGAAAGTGAAATCACTGAAGCCATCAGCGTATTAGCCCCATTCTTTACAAGCAATCTGTAATTATTAATACGTATGAGCCCAAACAGGGCTCATACCTAAAAGGTATTTAGGAGCACAACATGAACATTCAAACAGTTAGTATTCAAAACCACGATATGGCATGGGCTATCTCAGCACTTGTTTTAACACCTGCTAATTTTGATGAGTCAAAAACCTACCCAACCATGATCAGTGTTCACCCATTTGGTAGCTGTAAAGAACAAACCTCGAGTAGTGTATATGGTAAAGCACTTGCTGAAGCGGGTTATGTGGTTATTGCCTTCGATGCCAGCTATCAAGGTCAATCTGGCGGTACACCTCGCTTTATTGAAAATCCATCACAACGCGTTGAAGATATTAGCCATGTTATTGATTATGCAGTGACACTCCCTTATGTCGATAACGAGCGTATTGGCAGCATTGGGGTATGTGGTGGTGGTGCTTATGTGTTTAACTCAGCACTGACTGAAAAGCGCGTGAAAGCCGTTGTGGGCATCACACCAGTTAATTTGGGTCGTTTATTTAGAGAAGCATTCACCGAGTTTAACCCAGTCGGCGCACTTGAAGCGATGGCAGCACAACGGACTGCCGAAGCACTTGGTGGTGATTTACAAGTTAACGAATTACTCCCACCAAGCATTGAATTTGCCCGCGACAATGGCCTGACTGAACGTGATGTTTTCGAAGCGACCGATTACTACAAAACATCGCGTGGTCAAAGCGAAGGTGGCGCAACACGTATGTTATTTTCTCATGCACAAAAAACCCTCACGTGGGATGCTTTCGCGTTTGCCGAAACATTAATGACTCAACCTATGATGGCTGTAATTGGTCAAAAAGTAGGGGCATTTGGCGCGTACCGTGACGGTAAAGAAATTTACGGAAAGTCATTTGCATCAAAAGACCGACAACTCGTTGAACTAGAAGATTGGTCGCACTATGACCTGTACGATAACCCTGAGCCAGTTGCGTTAGCGATGCAGCAAATACTGCCTTTTTTAACCAAGCATTTATAAATCGGGCGCTTATAAACTGAGCATGCATAAAACAAAGATATTAGGCCCATGCTTGGCCTAACTTACTTTTGTTGTTGATTTGAATTTGCGATTTTAGGAGTTAAAACAATGATTAAATGGCTATTTATAATACTCGCAGTAGTCGTATTAGGGCTTTTATCTCTTGTCATTTGGGTCACACAAACCGAAAAATCACAGCATGCTAAAAACAGCTTACGTCTACAAGATGCTGAGCCGAAAATTACGCTTGATGCAAAAACAGCCGTTGTGGTTTTTTCTCGCTCTGGGAATACTGGGGTTTTAGCGGATCACATAGCGCAAAAGCATAACGCGGAGCTGTTTGAGATAACGGCTACCGATTACGAGTTAGGTATTCCTGGTTGGATAGCCGCTCTAAACGATGCCAGAAGCAAGGTAGCAACAATTACCCCGAGCAATATTAACCTTGATAAGTATCACACCATTTATTTAGGCTCGCCTATTTGGCTTTATAGCCCTGCACCACCGATTTGGCAGTTTGCAAAAAATAATGACTTTTCAGGTAAAAATGTGATTTTATTTAATACCTTTAACAGTAAGTTCGAACAGCATTTTATTGATGATTTTGAAAAGCTAGTTCGGGCAAATGGCGCAAAAACGTTTTCTCACAGGTACGTGAATCGTGGCCGTATGGGCTCTCAAATTAGTAGCCAAGATATGCTTGATAAATTTGACAGCCAAGATAACTAACCGTGAGTTTTTAAAACATGATAGACACCAACCATCAAGAGATTGCTAAACCGCTCGCGCAAAAGATTATGTTATTCGCTAATAAAGCGGGTGATATTACCTCTCATACGCCAGAGCTCACATTGCACATTCGTAACGCACCAACCGATCCCTTGCATTGTATTTACACATTAAGCCTTGCGGTGGTGCTGCAAGGTGCAAAAATGCTTTCAGTTGAAAACAGTGTACTGTCCTGCTCTGGTGGGCAAACCATGTTAACGACTTTCGATTTACCCGTGGTATCCCATGTGACCGAAGCAACACGCCACCAGCCATTTGTTGCCATGGTACTAAAGCTTGATTACAACTTAATTTTGCAAACAGCCGCAGAACTTAAACTGCCAAAGCAATCACGCAACGAAACGTTTGAGCCGATTTCTATTCATAATATCGATGCAGGCCTAACAGATGCACTCACTCGGTTATTTGAGCTTGAATATAACCCTGCACTTCGCGACGGCTTACAGCCATTACTCATGAAAGAAATTGTTATTCGCCTTTTACAGGGATCTCATGGGCCTCACCTTAGAAAACTGGCATCAGAGGGGTCACCAAGTAGTCATATCGTTAGAGTTGTGAGCTGGCTTAAAACCAACTTTATGCGCCCAGTACAAATTGACGAGTTAGCAAAACAAGCGCATATGAGCTCATCAACATTTCGCCAACACTTTAAAACCATTACTGGCACCAGCCCATTGCAGTATTTAAAAACCTTACGCTTACAAGAAGCTCGCGATCAAATGCTGATCAATGGTCTTGACGCTGGTCAAGCAAGTGGTGTGGTCGGTTACGAAAGCCCTTCGCAATTTAGTCGCGAGTACAGCCGTTTATTTGGCCTGCCTCCGCAAAAAGATATGCAAAGGTTAAGGCAACAACAAATTTAAACAAACTCGTTATTATTTGCTAATTAAAGCCAGCTTAGATTGCTTACCTTTCACAAACTCATACAGCATTTTAATTGGCAGGGGTTTACTGAAGTAATAGCCTTGTACTTGGGAGCACTCAAGCTCTTTTAGTATGTTCAGTTGCTGCGGGGTCTCGACCCCTTCAGCAATTGACTCCATTTTTAACGCACTGGCTAAATCTATCATGGCTTTAACAATTGCCTTGTCAGCATCGCTGGGGTTTTCTAAATCATCAATAAATGATTTGTCGATTTTGAGCTTATCGAGTGAAAAGTCTTTTAAATAATTCATCGACGAATAGCCTGTACCAAAATCATCAATCGACATTTTAAAACCGGCTTCACGCAATTTTGTGATGGTGTTTAAGGCAAATTGAGGGTTACCAATGGCAATGGTCTCAGTCAACTCGAGCTCAATACATTCAGGGCTAACGGAATGTGTTTGCAAAACCGCAATTAAATCACCAAGTAAATGCTTTTTAATGAATTTAGTCGCCGATAAGTTAATCGCAAACGCCAGTTTAGGCATACCACTTTCTTGCCATTGACGAACAGTTTTAACGGCATTTTCAAATACCCAGTCATCAATTTCACTGATGCGACCGCAACTTTCAGCGATAGGAATAAATTCAGCGGGTGATACATCACCCAGTATTTCTGAGTGCCAACGTAGTAACACTTCTGCGGCAACGGTTATACCCGTTGCAAGTTCGATCTGTGGCTGAAACACCAACGAAAACTCATTATGTTCAATCGCATAATTAAGCGCATTTATAATCTGTAGCTGTCGCAGCCCAGACTTATTCATCTCCTCAGCGTAAAATAGCGTATTATTACGACCTAGCTTTTTAACTTCGAACATCGCTGATTCTGCCATTTGCAATAACGGCTCAAACTCTTTGCCATCAATAGGATATAAAGCAATACCAATAGAGGCCGTAACAACAATTAATTCATCATTGACCAATAACGGCTCGCTTATCACCCTTAATAATTCTTGTGTACTTTTATTTATGGCGCCTGTCGACGTATAGGGAGTAATAAATGCAAAACGATCGCTTTGTAAACGCGCCACCATTATATGCTCCCCTAAAAAGCTGCGGATTCTGGCGCTTAACTTTTGCAGCACAAGGTTGCAATGAGCTATCCCCATTGCTTTGTTTAGTATTTTAAAGTTATCTAAACCAATTAATATAAATGCAGCTTTCGAATCTTCGTGTGGTTTGGCAATTCCTTCAAATTCCATTTTTAATCTGTCTTGATTTGCCAGTCCAGTTAGTTGGTCAAAATAGGAAAGTTGATGAATGCGTGTTTCACTCTCAACTTCTTTAGTCATATCATGTTGAAATGATATGTAATTGCTCACCTTGCCTTGTTTATCTAAAATTGGGTAAATGGTTGTTTGCTCAACAAGGGTTTTGCCATGCTTAGTCATATTGACTAACGCCCCTACCCAAGCTTGTTTATTTTTAAGCTGCTGCCACATATCTTTATAAACAGAGGGGTCTGTTTGCCCTGCACTTATTGTTTGAGGGCTTTGTCCTATTAGCTCATCGTAGTCATACTGGCACATGTCTAAATAAGCGCGGTTCATATACTCAATTTTGGCATCTGTGTTGGTAAACATAATGGGGTGTGGGTTTTGTTCAACCGCTTGTGACAGAATATGCATGCGTTTATTTAGGTTTATTTTATTAAACCACTGCCAAACAGACTCAGCCCACACTGTAAGCATATTTTTGTCATGCACTGTGAAGACTTTTTCGATATGTTGCAAAATGATAGCCATATGACATTTTCCATACCGAAGAATTGGCACAACTAAAAAAGAGTTTGAATCGCTTGGTAAACCAAATTCTTTTGCTTGTTTACGATTAACAATAACAGCTTCGCCAACGGCCACTTTTGCTTGTAGTTTTTCGGTACACACGGCAAATGTAGAACCGTGTTCAGCTCTATAGGCAAGTTGCTTTTGTTCATTACAGATAAACAGCGCAGCACCATCACAGTTTGTTATCGCACGTGCTTGCTCGACGGCATAATTTAGCAATACATCTTGGTCATCTTGAAAAGAGATTTCGGTCAAATGTAGCAGACCTCGATTAAACTTACTTTGCTGTATAAGTGCAGCTACGCGGCCAACTTTTTCAGATACATCGCGAGCATTTACTAAATAGGTAGGACCATTATTATCATATTCAAATAATGTGATAGAAAACTCAAAATGAATCACACGTCCCTTAAATGCAATAGGTAATGGATTCAACAAACACACCCCCGAACGTTTTGACTCTTTTAACCCCTTTATAAACTCTTGCGCATCTAAATCCGAAAATAGCTCGAGGATGTTTTTTCCTACCATGCCTTTAATGAAAATATGATTATCAGAATTATCACTAAAAACCTCACGAAATGTGCCATTTTCTTCAAGCTCGAATACTGAATCGGGTAATGCAGTCAGCGTTGCTGATAATTGCTTAGTTGAGTTTTCAAGTGCCGCATAAGGCTTAGTAACGGTTTCTACAAAGAGAATTTTATAGAGTAAGAAATAAGTTAACCCTTTATAAACGTGACTAAAAAAGTTAAAGATATTGGTCGTGTGAGAGGTGTCATTAAATACTACAAAACATGTTTCGCTCAAAATAGCGAGTACGCATACAAGGGTTTTGCCTGCTATGTTCAAATTTGCTCTAGGCTTGCTTAACTGAGAGGCGAACATAAAAGCTGCACTGGTATAAAGGACTAATACACTCAGTTCTATGATAAATTTTACGTGGCTTGCCCCTTTTCCTTGAATGTATATAGCTGATAACCATTGGGGCGAATAGAACATTACGCTAGTAATACAGAAACTGAAGAGCAGTAATGAAGTTAATAATATATTGGCATTAAGAGGCTTATATTTAAACCAAATCCCCATCGCAATAATTAAAAATGCTGCGGCATTAAAAAGTCGTGCAATTAACCAAAAATTAAGCACTAAACTCATTTGCTCTGCACTTTCATGCATATTGTCATAAGCTAAAAAGTGCAAGGAGTCGAAAATAGCAACACACAACATTGTGCATGCAAGCAACAACAACTGATAATTTTTAGTAAAATGCCAAGTATTCCAACCAATGGCGAAAATCAAAAACGAAATAACAACCGAAAACAACTCTACGCTAGTATGCATAGCAACATAAAATGGTATTTCAGCAATTAAACCAAACCACTCTAGTAGCAATACAACTGCACTCAAAACGATACCCGCAGCAATATATGGCAGCGTGTGTAAAAGCTCTCGATGATGGGATTTATGGACTAAAAATTTCACCACAATTTTTAATTAAATTTGTTAGTTGCCTTATAAAAAGGATAGTAAAAATAATTATTAGCGACAGTGAAATAGCAAAAAAGGTGAATAAAATGCGCTAAGTATGACCTAGCGCATCTTGTTGTTAAGCTTTATTGAATGGATTGCGGGTATCTTGGTCGGCATCTAAATTACGCATCAAAATTGCGTGATCTAAGTCGATGTCTTCTGGCAAAGGAATTTTTACAATATGGCCCGAGCCTTTTGCATCGCTAATGGCTTCGCCTTTTTTATTTTCCATAAACTCAAGGTTAAAATTGATATTGCCTTTTGGCGTCATTAGCTCAAGTGAATGACCAGTACAGAATTTATTTTTCACATCAATTTCAACTAAACCATTGTTAGTGCGACCTAATACTTCACCAACAAACTGCTGCTTATCAGATACCGAATGACCGTACTCATAGTTTTGATAATCTTGATGCGCATGGCGCTTTAAAAACCCTTCGGTATAACCACGATGCGCTAAGTTCTCGAGGGTTTTAAATAAGTTTGCATCAAATGGACGGCCTGCAACCGCATCATCAATGGCTTTACGATACACTTGCGCAGTACGTGCAACATAATAGAAAGACTTTGTACGGCCTTCAATTTTTAAACTATGCACGCCCATTTTAGTGAGCTGATCAACATATTGAACTGCACGTAGGTCTTTTGAGTTCATAATGTAAGTACCATGCTCGTCTTCAAAAGCAGGCATGTATTCGCCAGGACGCCCCTGCTCTTCCAGCATAAATACTTCGTTACTTGGTACACCATCACCCAGTGTTGGGATCACCGCTTTAGGGTCGATTTTATGTACCATTTCACCGGTTTCATTTTCGGTGCCTGGTTTTACATCGTAATTCCAACGACATGCATTAGTGCACGTTCCTTGATTTGGATCGCGTTTATTAATATACCCTGATAACAAACAACGACCAGAATACGCCATGCAAAGTGCACCGTGAACAAACACTTCAAGTTCTGTATTCGGGCATAGCTGGCGAATTTCAGCGATTTCTTCAAGCGATAATTCGCGCGATAAAATGACACGCTCAATACCTTGCTTTGCCCAAAAATTCACTGTGGCATAGTTCACCGCATTGGCCTGAACAGATAAGTGAATTGGCATGTCAGGCCATTTTTCACGAACTAACATAATAAGCCCAGGATCAGACATGATCAGCGCATCAGGCTGCATAGCAACGACAGGCTCTATATCGCGTAAATACGATTTTACCTTGGCATTGTGAGGAGCAATGTTCGACACCACATACAATTTTTTATTTTGTGCGTGCGCTTCATTGATACCTATTTGTAGGTTATCTAGGTCAAACTCATTGTTACGAACACGAAGGCTGTAACGAGGCTGACCTGCATAAACAGCATCTGCACCATAGGCAAAAGCATAACGCATATTCTTTAAACTACCCGCAGGTGATAACAACTCAGGCGTAAAAGGACGAGGGGTCAAAATAGGTGACGACATGAAAGCTCCACACATCGAACCGAGTACAAGTCGGTTGCATGAATTAATAGAATAATTGAGCGCGGGAGTATAATAATCTGCCTATTTTTTTTATTGATCTAGATCATAATTGGCGAAGCTCTCTTATCACACACCATCGATTACACAGCTATAAAGAGATGCCCAAATCGGTCGCCACCTCTTTACAACAGACTCAGTTTTAACTTAATAAAGGTTACACACCACTCAAACGGTCACGACGCTTGTTCCACAGTAAAAATTGATAGCCAAGTAAACCATCTGCTTGAATATTGATTCGTCCACCCGCTGCTTTCATCACTTTTAAAGCACCACTTTTATTATTAAACTGAAATTCAAACGTATAGGTACTTTGCGTTTGTTGTTGTAGGCGAATATCTATTTGTTGCTCATGCTGACCTTGCAAACTAATCAGCTTGCCATCTACAAAGCGGTATTTTATGGGCTTGGTTGTTGCAATTAATTTGGGCATTAATTTAGCAATATTCTCATCCCAGTAAGCTGATTTTTTAGCGTACTCTAAAGACGCTGCTTCATCTAACTCCCACACTGTAGCAAGCTCTTCAGGGAAGGTTTTGTTCGTGTTGAGTTTATCTTGCTGTAAGCTTGATTGCGCACCTGAGCTAAATGTAATGAAGCAAAAAATCAACAGATATAGTGTGTGCATCGCATGTTTATACATTACCTGCTCCTTATACAACTTAATTAGAAAAGGCTCACTGTAGCAGTGAGCCTTTGGGATCTTACGGAGTAAATATTAGTCTGCTATATGTGCGCAGCGACCAAATTCAGCGCCTTTCTCAACCGCCTTAACAACTTGCTTAGGGAAGCTAAGCTCGTAATCAGTGCCGTTATCACACACGAATGCTTTGTTTGCATCAACCTCAATTGATAAGGTTAACCCTGCAATACCAGCCATCATCTCAGAACCATTGGCACTCAAACCAAATATATTGTCTGTTAACAAGCCTTTCGCTTCGCTTACACCTTGTTTTGAGAAAAACTCTTTTGATGACATCCAGCCAATTCCCTCAAGATAAATAGCACCAACAAAACCACCTGCTAGCGGGCTGCCTGCACGACCAGTGATCATTGAAAGATCTTCATTTGCATCAAGCACTGTCACTGAAGGAAGACCAAAGCCTAAGTCAACAAGTTCATCATGGCTGTAGCCTAAGCCACAATAATCAGTCCAAAGGTTAATTGCAGGCACATGTTCACACCAACGTAGGCTACCAATTTCCTTCGTGTTACCCGTTGTTGTATCCCAAACTTTAACACCTTGTGGACGTCGATTTTCAATCGAACCAAATGCAACGTAACGACCATCTTCAGAAATAACAGAGTTATCAATTGCCCCATACTCAGTGTATGTATCAACTAGTTGACCATTTACCCATGCTATTTGGGTGTAGCCATTAGTCGAACCGGTAATCGTTGTGCCATTGCCTGACACTCTATCAGCTCTAACCCAAGCAGTACGGCGGATCTCTGTATCTCCATCCATGATTGCTGCTTCCTTACCTGAGCCATAGGAACGATCTACCGCTTTTACACCTTCTAAAAGAGTCGCCTTACCTGTACTGGCATCCCATACGGTAGGGATACCTATTGAAAACGAGCCTTCACCTGGCGCACAGCTGTTACTGCCATCGTATGGGAATCGCGTAGTACCAACGACAACCTTACCTGAGTCATCTATATCCCAAATACTATGTGAACTATTGCCTTGCTGGCTTGAAAGTGAGCAGGTGTTGCCTGTTAAATCTTCGAGCATGGAAACCTTGCCTGAATTAATATCCCAAACACCACCTTGCATAATACCGTTATCATTAAAGTGAGCTGTAATAGCCGCTTTAGTAGCCGTTTTATTCATAGCTGCATTTGTAGAACTAAGTAATGCATACCCTTGAGGTGTGGTAAGTGTATCTATTTCGTTGTTAGCACTGTCATAGATAAATGGAATACCTGATGAAGTTACACCAAGCGCCTTCTTACCATTTTTAGCATGGTCCATCACAAACGCTGAGATAAGTGGTGTATATTGGATACCATCTAGATAGCCATTAAAAACCATCTCCACTTCTTTTGTTTCACCTGCCGATACAACAATTTCTGTCATTGCACACGCATTATCGACACTTGGATCTGCGCTTTCGTTTTCATTCCAATACTCTGACTCTGAAAGAATATTGGTTTGTGTTGTAGGGTAACCACCGGCATTAATCTCTTGAGTATACAGAGCATAGCGCGCGCCAGGCTTTAAACCATTGATGGTAAATGAGCCATCAGGACCAATTAGGCCTTGCGTCATATTGCCTGATTGTTGACTGATCACGTCTTGATATGGGTCATCTAAATTACGTGCAATTAAGTTAACCCCCGAATATTCAACGCCTTCCTTGGTAAGTAGCTTACCTTTAATGCTACCGAACTGAGATTTATATTCAGCCGTTGGATAGAGGTCTGAAATATTAACAATATCGTCTTTCACATTGACCGTATGCTGGTTCGCACCGGCTGAACCACGCACATTAATGAATGGAAACATTGTTTCAATACCTGAATGGTCAAGCATAGATCCATTTGTGAATTTAGTAACGCCAGCACAACCTGGTACACCATCATATTGAGGGCTATAACTTGCCGACATATAGACTAAGTGACCATTGGCTTGCGAATGCGACATATTAATCGCATGACCAAATTCATGAGTGAAAACACCCCCAACCTGCGTACCTTCTGTGTCACTAATATCCACAAACCAGCCATTCATCAGCGCTGTTGCTTCTATAATTTCGCCTGTTTCTTCGTCCGCCCACTCAGGAAAAGCAATCCCCAGCACTGAGTCTCTAGGAACACCGAAGTAATTCTCAAGAATCGAACCATCGGTATCATAGTTAACCCAGAAGCCATAGCCATTCTCAACACCATAAATTTGATCCACATTATCAGCTGTAACATCAGCAATACCTGTTTTCTCAAAAATAGTGCCCTGAATAGACATTTCAAATGTCGATGTTTCAACATCTGACCATTCTTTAACAGCTTTTGCTGTGACTTTATTTGCTTGCTCAATTGATAAGAACGTATAGTCACGTTCAAGCTCAGTATTGGCAGGAAGCACAGTGCCGTCAGGTAAGGTCACATCAATATTAAATACTGTGCCTTTCTCAAGTACAGTAAATGTTTGTACATCATTACCGTCTTTATCTTTGATTAGTTGACCACCATCAGTCCAAACTGGAATACTTCCTTTTGATGTATCCCATTTGTAAGGGGTCATTGTTGGCTCATGAATATATAAAGGACCGCCAGCGAAGGCACCAGATGTGACGCTCGCTAAGGTTAAGGCTGCTGCAATTTTTGAAAATTTCATTATTGTTGTGCTCCAGTCAATTTACCCACTAATCCCATAAACACGCCTACATCTACGGCGCCTGGTGTTGTTAAAATATTTTGCTGCTCAGTCGTTAAATCACTGGTGTCAACGCCTTCAAAAAGGCCATCGTTAGCAAAGCTGTTCTGAACTTTTCCGTTACGTACAACAAACTTACCTTGCGCTAAACCTACCGTGGTTTGAAAACCTGTCATTGCAGCGGGTTTATACATAAACGCAATAACCTGCTCGCCTTCGCGCCATTTAGAAAATCCTTCCGGTGTAGCACCTAGGTAAACCTTACCGTTACCCATAGAACGCGGTTTCAGTAAGCCAAACTGTCTAAATGTGTAGGTAGAATCATTTTTTAACTTTCCTTTGGCATCAGATGCTACTTGCAATGTCACCTCTGTGTATGGGCGCTTATTATCAAACCCATCCGTCACTTTAATAACTTTGCCAGAAATAATATTTTTTGACTGAACCGCCATCTCTTGCAGATTTTGTTGTTTTAATTTCATTGCATGAGCAACAGGTGATAATGTCAGCACGGCACTTAACGCAATAGCGGATGCGCAAGACAGCTTAGAAAGTAGGCTGCGTGATCTCATTTTTCTCTCCTTTATATTTATTTTTAATCGAATGCATACTTAAGAATTCAGTTTCTTGTAGAAAACCAATTCACGTATATTTTATGATTGATAAACACCTAAAATTCACGCAAAACCATGTAGCGTTTTGTACATTAAAATTAACATTTCAATTACAATTTAAAATTAGGAAAGACAGTTTAAAGTGGTAAGATAGAGTTGAGAAAAAGTTTAAAAATACAAAAATCAAAAACTTATATTTATGGCATTTTATTTAAAACAAAATACACAATAAAAAGTGAACACCAAGTTAACAAAATAAAGAAAACCAACCGTTGTTAATAGCTGATCAATTAAAATCAAAAAAATGGCTTAGCCAGCACATAAAAACTGACCTGCAATTCCCCCTCAAATAAGGTCATGAAAATGACATTAATGCGCTATTTAATAAAATTAGGAATTTTAACGTAAAGCGCGTATAATTCGCGGCCGTTAATATTTAACCTTTTAAATTTAAAATTATTGGAGCATAAAGATGGCTTTAGAGCGTACTTTTTCAATCGTAAAACCTGATGCAGTTGCTAAAAACCACATCGGTGCTATCTACAACCGTTTCGAAACTGCGGGTCTTAAAATCGTTGCAGCTAAAATGGTTCACCTTTCAAAAGAAAAAGCTGAAGGTTTCTACGCTGAGCACAGCGAGCGTCCTTTCTTCGGTGCTTTAGTTGAGTTCATGACATCTGGTCCAGTAATGGTTACTGTTCTTGAAGGTGAGAACGCAGTACTTAAAAACCGTGAAATCATGGGTGCTACTAACCCTGCTGAAGCACTAGCTGGTACATTACGTGCTGACTACGCAGATAGCATCGACGAAAACGCTGTTCACGGTTCAGACGCTGTTGAATCAGCTGCACGTGAAATCGCATACTTCTTCGCTGACGAAGAAATCTGCCCACGTACTCGTTAATTTCGAGTTCACAGCTAAGTCTGTGATGCAGAAGAAAAAGGGCTTTCGGGCCCTTTTTTAGTCATTAGCTAAGCCTGTTATAAATCTGTTTAGCTAATGACTAAAGCGATTAAATAATGTACAATCGCGCACCCAAATTATTAATACCATCACCGTCACTGATTGAGGTTGTTTCATGGCCACTGAAAAAAAGATTAACTTATTAGATTTAAACCGAGATGCAATGCGCGAGCTATTTGTATCGTTCGGTGAAAAGCCATTTCGTGGCGATCAGGTGATGAAATGGATTTATCATTTTGGTGTAGATAATTTTGACGATATGACAAACGTCAACAAAAAGCTGAAAGAGAAGCTTAAAGCTGAATGTGAAATTGTTGCTCCTGAGATCTCAGTTAAACAAGTGGCAAGTGATGGCACCATCAAATATGCTCTTTTGCTACAAGGTGGCCAAGAAGTTGAAGCTGTGTGGATCCCTGAAAAAGATCGTGCAACTTTATGTGTTTCATCACAAGTTGGGTGTGCTCTTGAATGTACATTCTGCTCAACAGCACAACAAGGCTTTAACCGAAACTTAGCTGTGTCTGAAATCATTGGTCAAGTTTGGCGTGTCGCAAAAGACATCGGTTTAGATGGCGACAGCACTAAACGTCCTGTTACTAACGTTGTAATGATGGGCATGGGTGAGCCATTGCTTAACCTTAAAAATGTTGTGCCAGCGATGGAACTGATGATGGATGATTGGGGTTTTGGCCTGTCAAAACGCCGTGTAACATTAAGTACATCAGGTGTGGTGCCTGCGCTTGATTTATTAAAAGAGAAGATCGACGTCGCACTGGCTATTTCACTTCATGCGCCAAACAACGAGCTGCGTGATGTACTTGTACCAATTAATAAAAAGTATCCAATTGAAGAGTTTTTAGCGGCATGCCGTCGTTATATTGATGGCTCTAAAGCAAACAAAGACGTGACAATTGAGTACGTCATGTTGCAAGGTGTCAACGACAGCACAGATCAAGCCCATGAGTTGGTTAAAACACTCAAAGGCACACCATCGAAAGTAAACCTTATTCCATTTAACCCATTCCCTGGGAACGAATATGGTCGTTCGAGCAATAGTCGCATAGACCGTTTCTCTAAGGTATTACAAGCTGCGGGTATTACCTGTATTGTTCGTCGTACTCGCGGTGATGACATTGATGCAGCATGTGGTCAGTTAGTCGGTGATGTTGTTGACCGCACCAAACGCCTAGCGAAAAAGAAAATGCGTGAAGATAATGCAATTTCGGTGAACATTCACCAAGCCTAAACGCGAAAATAAAAGATAAGCCTTTGTAGCAAGCCTGTTATTTTTAAAATAATAGATGCAACACAAAGGCTTTTCGGTAAGATAGGCATACGGAATCAAACAAGAGATTAGGTAATGCGATCTTTACTTGCCATAACTGTTAGTACTTTAGCATTAACAGGATGTGTCACAGAAAACAGCTACAACGGCAGTAACAAACCCGTTGTAGAGAACAAAATCAACAATACAGGTGCGGCACGCACACGTATAGCACTTGCTCTACAGTATCTAAAAACAGGCAATAACTCGCAAGCAAAATACAACCTAGAACGCGCTGCTGATTTTGCTCCTGAACTCCCTGAAGTCCATTACTCTCTAGCTTATTATTATCAACAGGTTGATGAACCTGAACTTGCAGACAAAGCCTATCAACAAGCATTACGCATTGACCCTAATGATCCTAATACATTAAATAACTATGGTGTGTTTTTGTGCGGTATTGGTGAATATGACCGCGCAGCCGAAGAACTGCTAAAAGCTATTTCGATTCCGAGCTACATCCGGGTAGCAGAAAGTTATGAAAACTTAGCCCTATGTGCTATTGAATTTGATGACTTTGAAAATGCAGAAAAATACTTAAAATCGGCCCTAAGTCATAGTTCACAACGCCCATCTTCGCTGATCAGCCTCGCAGGCTTATATTACGCTAAAAGCGACTTACATAAAGCACAAGAGGTGGTTGAAAAATATGAAGCAACTGGCAGAGTGACACCACGCGCGCTCATGCTAAGTTATTTAATTCAGCAGCGCATGGGACACATAGAAAAAGCCCAAACCACCGCTGGGATTATTTTACAAACGTACCCGGGTTCAACTGAAGCCAAAGCAATTTCATCGGAGCAACTAAAACGCACTGAATTTGAAATATTGCGCGAAAAGTATCGTCAATCACAGCTCAAAGAACTACAGATCTCAAACAACACCTTTGCTGTCAGTAAAGATCAACCTAAAATACGCATTGTGAAGAAAAAAGCACCGCCAAAAGCTTCGCAGCCACAAGTAATAGCAACAAACGTAGCTGCGCCAGCAGCCCAATCATCAGCTACAAAAGCTGAAAGTGCGGTCGTTCAAAATACGCCAACCGATAATTCAGTAAATCAAAAAACAATAGTAGAAGAGCCAACTAAAGCAACAACTTCGCCAAGCACCACAGAAGCAGCTCCCGTTGCAACACAGAGTGACGATATTACTATTGTTTCATTTGGCGCGCCAAAAAAACCAGCCACCAAGCAGCAAACAACAAGGCAATCTCAAGCGAAAAGTAATGACGCGAGCACGGTAGTTTTTTACGAAGCAGAAAAAGATGAAAGCGTGTTTAATGCAAACTCACAAGGGACTCAAAACACCACCCAAACGCACTTTAGTGTAACGAACGAGCATACAAACTTACCGATGCTAAACCCAAGTGTACCTGCGCTGAATATCCCTTATCATATTATTCAAAATGGCGAAAACCTGTTTAGCATTTCGGTGCGATACAATGTTAAACTACAGAAAATTTTGCAGTGGAATGGCCTTAAGGAATCGGATCGCGTGCAAAACGGCACAAAAATCTATTTAAACGATCCGCACATTTATCACAACATAAATACCGGTGATACCCTTTTTGGCATTGCCACTGAGCACAGCGTATTGATCGATCAATTAATGCGCTGGAACAAATTAAGTCCAGATGTTGCCCTCGAACCTGGACATAGACTCTTATTGGTAGACCCTAACTCATACGCATTATGAATGAAGAAAAAAATACAGAACAACCGCAAGAAACGCTCGGCCAAGTACTAAAAAAGCACCGCGAAAAAGCGGGAATGAGCCTTGAGCAGCTTGCAGGTGCATTGAAATTATCAGTGTTACAATTACAACGTTTAGAAAATGACGAGCACACACTACTTGGCCCTGCTACTTTTGTAAAAGGCTATGTAAAAAGCTATTGTCGAGAGCTAAAGCTAGACTGCCAAGAGATTCTCACTCTCTTACCAAAACATGTTGAACCAACTAAAAAGTCCAACATGCAGAGCTTTTCTCGTCGCACAGAAAAAGAAGCACACGACAGTCGATTAATGCTGTTCAGCTATTTTATTTTAGCGATAGTCATTGGTTCATCCGTATTTTGGTGGTGGCAAAATAGCGCACCAAACTTAGAAGAACCGGTCAGTGCAGCCATGCCAAGTCAGCTTGAAAAAAATGAGCCTGCGATGCCGACCGAAGATACGACAGCCGCAGCTCACAATACAGAGCAAACAACTGATTTATCTGCGCCGCAAAACACACCGGTAGATGAAAAACCAGCGACACAAACCGTAGAACCATCAACACCTGCGGCATCTACAGCAATTGAACAAACGAAAAAAAATGACCCTGAACATAGCACCATTGTTATGAACTTCAATGAAGATAGCTGGGTCGAAATACATGACGGCAATGGCGATCGTGTAGCCTTTGGTGTAAAAAAAGCAGGCTATGTGATGACCGTAACTGGCGCACAGCCGTTTAATATTGTGTTAGGCAAACACCAAGTTGTTGATATTACTTTCCAAGGTGAAGCTATTGACACCTCGCACTTTGCTAAAAATCGATTAGCTAAATTTACTTTACCGTTATCAGAGTAACCACAATGTTTTCAGAATCTCCTATTAAACGCAGAAAATCGACACGTATCAATGTAGGTAACGTTCCGATTGGTGACGGCGCCCCGATTGCCGTTCAGTCAATGACAAATACTGATACGCTTGATGTTGATGCCACAGTGGCGCAAATCCAAGCTATTCAAGATGCTGGCGCCGATATTGTGCGTGTTTCAGTCCCAACAATGGATGCTGCTGAAGCGTTTAAAAGCATTAAAGAGCAAGTGACAATTCCACTTGTGACGGATATTCATTTTGATTACCGAATTGCGCTAAAAGTAGCGCAATATGGCGCTGACTGTTTACGTATCAATCCTGGTAATATTGGTAGTGAAGAGCGTATTCGTGCTGTCGTTGATTCTGCACGCGAGCATAATATTCCAATTCGTATTGGTGTAAATGGCGGCTCATTAGAGCGTGACCTACAAGAAAAGTACGGTGAACCAACACCAGAAGCCCTGCTTGAATCAGCAATGCGCCATGTTGAGATCTTACAACGTTTAGACTTTGAACAATTCAAAGTGTCGGTTAAAGCATCTGATGTATTTTTAGCTGTGGGTGCGTATCGATTGCTTGCAAAAGAAATTGACCAACCGTTGCACCTAGGTATCACCGAAGCTGGCGGTATGCGTTCTGGCTCTGTTAAATCAGCCGTAGGTTTAGGAATGCTACTTGCCGAAGGCATTGGTGACACATTACGCGTTTCCCTTGCTGCCGATCCGGTACAAGAGATAAAAGTGGGTTTTGATATTTTAAAATCACTGCGCATTCGCTCACGCGGCATTAACTTTATTGCCTGCCCTAGCTGCTCACGCCAAGAGTTTGATGTGGTAAATACCATGAACCAGCTCGAAGAGCGTTTAGAAGACGTTGTTGAACCCATGTCGGTATCAGTGATTGGTTGCGTGGTAAATGGCCCAGGCGAAGCGCTGGTTAGCGATATCGGCCTTGCTGGTGCCAACCGTCGTTCTGGCTTATACATCAACGGTGAACGTCAAAAAGCACGTATCGATAATGATAACATTGTTGAGCAACTTGAAGGGTATGTGCGTGACTTTATCGCTAAAAAAGAAAAAGAAACGCCAATCGACATCAAAATTGTAGAATAATTCGCATATAGTCGGCAAACCCTTAGGTTTGCCGTTTACCTTTACCGCCCAAACGGTATAATAACGGGTCAATTTTTCAGTTTTCTTGATGCGCGATTTTTTCAGCGCAAGTACAGTATTTAGGATTTATCAGTGGCAAAACAAATTCAGGCAGTGCGTGGTATGAACGATTGTCTGCCAGGCGATACGCAAATTTGGCAGAAAGTAGAAGACATTTTACGTGAAACAGTTTCATCGTTTGGTTATCAAGAAATTCGTTTTCCTATTGTTGAATCAACCGACCTCTTTAAGCGTTCAATCGGTGAAGTAACCGATATCGTTGAAAAAGAAATGTACACCTTTGCTGACCGAAATGGCGATAACTTAACTCTTCGCCCAGAAGGGACTGCGGTATGTGTGCGTGCAGGTAATCAAAACGGTTTACTGTACAACCAAGAACAACGTTTATGGTACATGGGTCCGATGTTCCGTCACGAGCGTCCACAAAAAGGCCGTTACCGTCAATTCCACCAATTTGGCTTAGAAACATTCGGCATCGCCACTGCTGATATCGATGCAGAAGTTATTTTGCTAACAGCCCAATTATGGAAAGAATTTGGTATCAGCGAGCACGTTCGCCTTGAACTTAACTCACTAGGCTCAAATGAAGCACGTGCTGAATACCGTGATGCACTCATAGCTTACTTAGAGCAACATGTCGATGTGCTTGATGAAGACTCTAAACGTCGTATGCACACTAACCCATTACGCGTTCTAGATAGTAAAAACCCTGATGTACAAGCTATTTTAACAGATGCTCCTAAGCTATCTGAGCACTTAGACGCTGAATCAAAAGAACATTTTGAAAATTTATGTGAACGTTTAGACGCCGCAGGCGTCGAATACACGGTAAATGAAAAGCTCGTGCGCGGCCTTGACTACTACAACCGCACCGTTTTTGAGTGGGTGACTGACAGCCTAGGCGCACAAGGAACGGTTTGTGCCGGTGGCCGTTATGATGGCCTAGTTGAACAACTTGGTGGTAAAGCTACGCCAGCCGTTGGTTTTGCAATGGGTCTTGAGCGCTTAGTACTGTTACTTCAAGCGTTAGAATCCGTTGGTGACATTCGACGTAGTGCTGATGTATATTTGGCAGCCATGGGCGATAAAGCCAGTATTCAAGCACCGCTTATTGCCGCTCAATTACGTAAAGATGTTGCGGGCTTACGTGTGATGGTGCACGCTGGCGGCGGCAACTTTAAAAAGCAATTAAAACGCGCAGATAAGAGCGACGCATTAGTCGCGGTAATTATCGGCGAAGATGAATTAGAACAAGGCGTTGTGACTATTAAGTACTTACGAGAGCGTAAAGAACAAGTCACCCTAAAATTAGAAGAAGCGAAGACGCTACTTGCTGCGCTTATATAAGCCCAGTGAGCAACAGAGGTAAGCATGGATATTTATTCAACAGAAGAACAACAAGCAGAAGCAATTAAACGCTTTTTCCGTGAAAATGGTGTCGCACTAGCTATTGGTATTGTTGCTGGTTTAGGTGGTTTATACGGTTGGAAAGCATATAACCAAAACCAAATCACAACGGCTGAAACAGCATCAGACTCTTTCACAAAACTTGTTGATAGCGGCGCAGTGTTAGACAAAGCAGATACGTTTATCAATGAGAATAGCGAATCAAGCTACAGTACCCTAACAGCATTTGTTGCAGCAAAAGAAGCGGTAGAAAAAAATGATCTTGATGCAGCAAGCGAAAAGCTTAACTGGATCATCACGAATGAGAAAAACCCTGAGTTAAAAGCAACAGCTGCAACACGTCTTGCACGTGTTCATATTGCCCAAAAACAATATGAGCAAGCCCTAGCTACTTTGAACTCGCAGTTACCTGAATCATTTGCAGCAACTGTCGCTGAACTTAAAGGTGATATTTTTTCTGCGCAAGGTGATAAGGCTCAGGCTCGTACACAGTACCAAGCAGCAGCTGACAAAGGGGGTCTTGAGAATAACCCTTTATTACAAATTAAACTTGATGACTTAGCACAAACTAGCCCAGCGGCGTAAGGGGTTAAGATGAAGAAGTTAACAGCGGCTACACTTGCTCTGTGTATTGCAACCCTAACAGGGTGTTCGTCAAGTGATGACGAAGAAGAGTTAGTGTTGCCAGAAATCGTTAATCAATTTGAAACAGATATCATTTGGCAAGAATCAATCGGTGATGGTGTAGAGCATTACTTTTCTCGCCTGACACCTGCGGTGCATAATGATGTTGTGTTTGTTGCAAACCGTGAAGGTGAAGTTGAAGCCCTATCGCTTGAAAATGGCGATACACTATGGCAAACAGACGTACGTGAAAACCCAGCGTTTTGGCCATGGGAAAGCACTGAAAGCGCGAAGCTTTCAGGCGGTATTTTACAAGCATACGGCAAAATATTTGTTGGCTCTGAGCATGGCTACTTAACCGCGCTTGATCGCGAAACAGGTGAAATTGTCTGGCGTAAAACCATGCCAGGTGAAGTGCTGTCTAAACCAGCCGCCGGTGATGGTCTAGTGTTTGTTAACTTAGGCTCAGGTAAATTATTAGCTGTTCACCCAGATACCGGTGAAGAGCGTTGGCGCTTTGAACAAGAAGTTCCACCTCTTACGTTACGCGGGCAAAGCTCCCCAACCGTTGCAAATGGTGGTGTTCTACTTGGCCTTGAAACGGGTCGATTAAGCGTGCTTATTTCAGAAAATGGCTACTCTGCATGGAGTGCTGAAATTGCAACGCCAAAAGGGGCTTCTGAATTCGAGCGTCTTGTTGATGTTGATACACAAGCATTAATTAGTGGCCCATATGCTTATGCTATCGCCTATAATGGTAACTTAGCAGCTGTTGATATTCGTTCTGGTAATGTTGTCTGGAAACGAGAGTACAGCAGCTATCGTGACTTATCTATGGATAACCAACACATTTACGTTGTCGATAGCGATGGCGTAATTTATGCCCTAGATAAATCATCAGGCATTGAACGTTGGAGTCAGCCAGCACTACGCGGTTGGTACCTTACAGGACCAACCATTGCAGGAAACTATATAGCCCTTGGCGACCAAGAAGGTAACCTACATTGGCTAAATAAAGAAACAGGTGAACTTGTTTCTCGTGAAGACTTTGACAGCTCAGGTTTCTTCGTTGAGCCTGTTGTGGCTGGTGACAAATTAATTTTATACACCCGAGATGGTGAAGTTAGCGCGGTTAAAATTCCAGACTAACTTATTAATATTACTTGTACTTTTTATAAGGCTTCGCTTAGCGAAGCCTTTTGTTGTTTTTTTAAGAGGTAGTTTATGCTTCCCGTGATCGCTCTTGTTGGGCGACCCAATGTGGGCAAATCCACATTATTTAACCGTTTAACACGTACTCGTGACGCCCTCGTTGCCGACTTTCCTGGCTTAACACGAGATAGAAAATATGGCCAAGCTGATTACGATGGCTATGAATTTATCGTGGTAGACACGGGCGGTATCGACGGCTCTGAACATGGTATCGAAACAGAAATGGCTGAGCAGTCGCTGCTTGCGATTGAAGAGGCTGATATCGTGCTATTTTTAGTTGATGCCCGTGCGGGTATGACTGCCGCAGACCAAGCAATTGCTAATCACTTACGTAAACAGCAAAAAAAATGCTTTGTTGTTGCCAATAAAGTAGATGGTATTGATGCTGACTCATACTGTGCAGAGTTTTTCCAATTAAGCTTAGGTGATATTCATCATATTGCGGCGGCTCACGGCCGTGGCATCACACAACTACTTGAAACAACTCTGCAACCTGTGATCGCTGAACTTGCTGGTGAAACAGAAGATCTTGAAGAAAGTGATGACGAACTCGTTGATCTTTATAGTGAAGATGAAGAAGGCGAAGACAACGCGCAAGCCTTTGCCGATAAACCTGTAAAGCTCGCTATTATTGGTCGTCCTAATGTAGGTAAGTCAACACTAACAAACCGTATCTTAGGCGAAGAACGTGTTATTGTTTACGATATGCCGGGTACAACACGCGATTCTATCTATATTCCGATGACTCGTAACGATAAAGAGTACATCTTGATCGATACCGCTGGTGTTCGTAAGCGTAAGAAAGTAAGCGATGTAGTTGAAAAATTCTCAGTGATCAAAACCCTTAAAGCAATTGAAGATGCCAACGTTGTATTATTGGTTGTTGATGCACGCGAAGGTATTTCTGATCAAGACTTAAGCTTACTTGGCTTTGCCTTAAACGCCGGTCGCTCGTTGGTTGTTGCGGTAAACAAATGGGACGGCCTTGACGATTACGTGAAAGAGCGCATTAAGTCTGAACTTGACCGTCGTTTAGGTTTTATTGACTTCGCTCGTTTACACTTTATTTCTGCGCTACATGGTACCGGTGTTGGTCACTTGTTTGAGTCAGTGGACGAAGCGTACGAGTCAGCGACTAAGCGTATTAGCACAGCGATGCTACGTCGTATCATGGATATGGCGCAAGCAGATCACCAGCCGCCACTCGTTCGCGGTCGTCGTGTTAAGCTTAAGTATGCGCATGCTGGTGGTTATAACCCGCCACGCATCGTTATTCATGGTAACCAAGTGCATGACTTACCAGACAGCTACAAGCGGTACCTGATGAATTACTATCGTAAAGCATTAGGTATTATGGGCACGCCAATCAAAATTGAATTTAGAGAAGGCGATAACCCATACGCAGGCCGTACTAATAAAGTAACGCTATCGCAAAAACGTAAAATACGTGCCTTTGCGAAAGAAAACCGTAATAAATCTTAACGACGGTATCTATTAAGATGAAAACCTTGTAATTAACACTTACAAGGTTTTTTTATCTCTGCAAAATCGTTAAAAGTATGCTTTATTTAAAGAATCAATAATCACTTAGAGTGTACAAATGGAGTTTATAAGTCAGGTTATTTACGTCGATAACGTAGAAGAAGTACTCGACTTTTACTATCAAGCATTTGCTTTAAATACCAATCATATTAGTGACGATGCAGAGTATGGCGAGCTCGTAACGGGCACGGTGAAATTAGCATTTGCCACTCACCCATATGCCCAATCGTATTTTAAACAAGGCTACATTCGCGCCCACCCAAAGCAACCTGCGCTTGGATTTGAGCTACGTTTTAATTGTAAGAACTTAGTTGAAAGCTACGATAAAGCTGTGCTTGCTGGAGCAGAACCTTTATGTCCACCAACCAAAAAAGATGCTCAGCACTATGCCTATGTTCGCGCAATCGAGGGTACCCTCATTTGTCTAATAGAGCTTTAGCTTTTTGTTAGATCTGAGTGGAGCTCTAATGTAAGTAGGCGAAGTTGCTCTAAGCGTTCCAAGCTCATATTTGAGCGCGCCATTAATTGTGAGGTAAGTTCTTCAGCGTCAGTTTTCAGCTGCATGCCCTGCCCTGTTAACGAAATCACTTTTTTTCGTTCATCTTCACTAGACACTTGGCGAGTTAATAAGCCTTTTCCTTCAAGACGCTTAACAATGGGCGTTAACGTACCTGAATCTAGATGGGTATCACGCGAAAGCTCTTTTAAACTCACTTGATTCTTGTACCAAAGAGAATGCATCACGATGTACTGTGGGTAAGTTAAATCATAAGCTTCAAGAATTGGCCGAAACGCTCTGATCAATGCATTAGTCGCACTGTATAGCGTAAAGCATACATTGTCTGAAAGATTTTGACTCATAGTATTACCTTTGCGTGAAATAGGTGGCTATTATTACGTTAATTTAGTTTGCGCGCAAATTATTTTATCAGATCACTTGCTATTTTATAAAAAGATCATTAAATTGATCGCAAATAGTTTGCGCGCAAACATTTTGCACCCATCTAAATTTATAGCAATCACTTTTAATGGTTAATACACCCGAGGTTTTTATGGTTACAAGTCAACAAATTCATTTGGTTTCACGCCCTACAGGTATCCCAACACATGACAATTTTTCACTCGTTAATATCCAACTTCCTGATTTAAAAGATGGCGAAGTACTTATCAAGAATACTTGGATGTCGGTTGATCCGTATATGCGTCCACGTATGATTGACCGTGAGTCATATATTGCACCATTTAAGTTAAATGAAGTTATGGAAGCTGGTGCTATCGGCGAAGTGATTGAATCTCGTAATGATCAATTTCCTGTTGGCAGTAAAGTAAGCCATATTAGCGGTTGGCGCACCGAGCATATTAGTGATGGTAGCGATTTAACATTACTGCCAGATGTGCCACTACCTGATCAACTATTCTTGAGTACCATGGGCATGACAGGCTTAACTGCATGGGCTGGCCTGACTAAAGTCATCACACTAAAAGAAACAGATACGGTATTTGTATCAGCTGCCTCTGGTGCTGTTGGTAGCGTAGTGTGTCAAATTGCTAAACTCAAAGGATGTAAGGTTATTGCATCTGTTGGCTCTGACGAAAAAGCGCAAATGGTAAAAGAGTTAGGCGTAGATGAAGTTATTAATTACAAAACGGTAGATAACCTCACTCAGGCACTAAAACAAGCTGCTCCAGAAGGGATTGATGTTTATTTTGAAAATGTCGGCGGCGAGCACTTAGAGGCTGCGCTCAATGTCATGAATGATTATGGCCGCATTCCTGTATGTGGCATGATCTCTGGCTACAATAACGATACTGCACAGCCTGGACCAAGTAATCTATTTTTCATAAACTCTAAAAAGCTTACTGTTCAAGGGTTTATTGTTATTGATTACTTTGACCAGTTTCCTGAATTTATTGAGCAAATGAGCGCATGGATGAGTGAGGGTAAAATTAAATCTGAAGAAACGATTTACCAAGGCATTGAAAATGCTGTTGATGCATTTCTTGGCTTATTTGAGGGTAAAAATAAAGGTAAAATGTTAGTTAAGTTATAAAGTTAGCAAAAGCCTGTGCACTTTTTTGTGGCAGGCTTTGCTCATCTAGTCGCTTAATAAAGACAAATACGCAAGCTCTGCGAGCTTTTGCAGGTTCGAATTTTCACCGGCAGCAGACTTTTCTACATGAATATGATGACGCCGTTTTGGGATTTTAACTTGAATAAAGCCATTGTTATTTGCCATGTCGATACGCAGCATTTCACGCTCTTTTGGGGTTAGGTGATTCTCATGAATTTTTTCAAGTTCCCCATTATCTAGCCAAATTGCAGCGCAGTTCGGACACTCATCAATTTCCACCACTTTGAGCGGGGTAAAAAAGCGCCGCATCATGACAACATCAGGACACTTAGGGCAGTGAATCCGCTTATTTAAATCTATTGACTCTAGTGGCAGAGTTTGTAAATGAGCCACCAGCACTTGTGCGGGCTTTAACCTTGGATCGCTGAAATGAAAGATTTGTCGATTATCAAAAAACACACCGCCAGTTGGGGATAAATAAACCTTAATATCACCAATAGTGGTTTCTTCAAGCGCTACTTTTGTTCGCGGGCAATACATTTTACATCCTTGTTTGTTACTTTAGCTTAGTGCTTTTGTAATTAATGGTTTAAGCGGCTCTGGTAATTTAATGTTACCAGCGAGTACAAATTCATGTGCCTTGTCCGACATTTTTTGCCATGTTTTACGAATAATGCCCAGCCATTTTTGCTCATCGTAATCAGGTTTGCTACTTGCAAAATCAAGCATGTAATGTTCAATAAACACAAGACTTGCGATATCTTCAATGAGTTGGCTGTCGGGGTTACGTTTTATATTCTTTTTAGCGACTGCCGCATAGACACGCTCGCATTCATCTGACGAATAGCCTGCCTGTTGCATTAACGTCGTAACACGTTCAGCATGAAAATCATATAAAGCAGTACGCCATTGATAGTAGCCTTGTTTTCCTAATGGAAAGTCACTTCGAGGGGAGCGCCAACGTTCAATGTGTTGTCCGTGGGCTGCGATACACATCAATTCATCTGCCGATGGATTAAAACGCTGCAACATCTCACTCATACGCATCGCGTAGAGACTCTCTTTGGCATAGGGATTCCCATCTACAGTCACTTTATTAGGGTCTGCAGCATTCGCTTTATCTATGGCTTTAATCACACTTTGGTACATTGCTTTTACACTTCTCAATTTCAAGTTACTGTTTCTCGGTACAAATATTTGTACTTTAAACAGTAATAAACGTCCAATTTTATGCCTACTAACTAGACAATAAAACAACCCTAAACTAGTATTTTTAAGAGCCTGCTCAATACTTAAATTGCAATATTAATCGGGAATACGAACTCTTTGCGAAATAATAACAAATCCTCACTTAGTGTGATCTCTTTCATTCTAACTTTTTGCTTATTTTCGATTATTGCATATAAAGTTTATCTCGACAGACAAACAATGCATCGTATTGAGCAAGAGTCTGTTCTTGATAGTTATACAAGCGATTTAAAAACAAACCTAGAAACGGCATTGCTCGGCCCTTACTTAATTAGAGATGCGATGCGTGATAACAGCTATACCAAAACACAGTTTGAAACACTCGCCAAGCATATCCTTAAACATAGTGACGGTAGTCAAACCATTCAACTCGCTCCAAATGGTGTTATTACTTATAGTTATCCGCTTGTTACACACGAAGGAGTCATTAACAGTAATTTGTTTGCTGTCCCTTCAATAAAACCCTCTTTAGAAAAAGCCATTCAAACTGAGCAAATGCAGCTTGATGGCCCAAAGCAACTCTCTCAAGGGGGAGCAGGGTTAGTTGCCCGCTTACCTATATTCAACAAAGACTCTTTCTGGGGATTTAGTATTGTAGTGCTTCGCTTTCCTGAATTCATTAATAAAATAAAATTAAAACATGTATCCCACTCCCATATTATCGAAGTGTGGCAAAACAACGATGGGAACTATATTCCTTTACTAGGAGAGCATGCGTTTAATAATGCTAAATGGGAAACACGTTCACTACCGGTCAAAAATCAATTATGGGTTGTAGGGATAAAAGATGAATTTGAATATCGTGCTTATGCTGAGATAGGCATATTAACCTTTATTGTTTTAGTTTTTTCATCTTTAATAAGTTACTTAATTAGCATTACTTTTCGCCTACGCGAACATGAAAAAAACTTAGAGTCATTGCTAACAAAGCGAACCAATGAACTTTCTGAGCAAGCTCTAGCCTTAAAACAAGCCCAAACACTGAGCGGTGTAGGCAGTTGGTACATTTCGCCTTACAGTGAATCGAGACATCTTTCTGCGCAAGCAACTAAATTATTTAAAACGAAGTCACCTAAGCAGCCAATCCAACAAGTATGCGACCAAATCGATAATACCTACAAAAATGCATTTCTTAATTTTATTAACGCTAAACCAGCCAGCCCCAGTGAGCTTGAGTACACAATAAAAATCAATGGTGAACAACGCTGGTTTCATGAGTATGCTGAATGGAATAACAAAACAAAAACCTTGGTGGGAACAGTAGAAGATATTAGTGCTGAAAAGCAAAAACAGCATGAACTGTATCAACAAGCTCATTTTGATCCCATAACGGGGTTAGCAAACCGTCACTACAGCGAAAAATATATCACCAGCCTATGCCCTAAAAACCAATACAATTCAGGTTTAACTCTAATTTGCCTAGAAATTAAAGGCTATAGGCAAATTGAAGACATGTACGGATATAAGGCGTCAAATGAACTACAAAAAGCCTTAGCCAATCGCTTAATTGAGTTTGCAGAGCAACACCAAGCATTCTGCTCTCATATTAAGTCAGGCTGCTTTATGCTCTTGCTAAAAGAAGGCGTTTTTGACGAAGAACTTGCGATTCTCATCGATGAGCTACAACACCGTGTCGCAGGGCTGATTGAAACAGCGGGCACAGCCCATTTTTATCATTTTTATGTTGGCATAGGCTATCCGCACTTACAGAATTTAGATGCAGCAGAGCAAATTAACACAACGTTAATTGCCATGAATGAATGCCATCGACAGAAAAAAGCCTACACCATTTACAGTCAGTCTCTTAAAGACAAATTAATCGCACAAAGTGATTTAGAAAGTGACTTAAGGCATGCACTTTCAACCGATAAACAACTTAGTATGGTGTATCAACCCATTGTAAATACAAAAGATGGAAAACTGATAGGTTGCGAGGCACTTGTTCGCTGGCAACATCCTGTACGAGGTTTTGTATCTCCACAGGAGTTTATCGCCATTGCTGAGCAATCTGAGCTAATTAACCTCCTTTCACGCTGGATTGTCGCAAGAGTCGCAAAAGATTGCCACAGCCTAGTGGAGAACAATATCCATGTAAAAATGTCGATCAACTTATCACGCAAACAGTTTTCAGATGCGCACCTTGTTAATCGACTAACAAGTGAAAAAGCGCAGCTGTTTCCTGCTACACAAAAAATTAATTTAGAAATTACCGAATCAGCGCTATTTCAAAATACACAGTATGCCATTAGTTTAATGCATGAACTCAAGGCCGTTGGATTTGACTTATCACTTGATGACTTTGGCACTGGCTATTCATCACTCGCCTCGATTCAACAATTCCCATTGGATAATGTAAAAATAGACCGCGCCTTTATTTGTAACTGTGTTGAAAATCCACGCGATGGTTTATTTTTGCAGACCATGAGTGACTTAGCCCATCAATTGAATCTGACTATCACAGCTGAAGGGGTTGAGAGTTCAGAGCAGTGGGAGCTGGTCAGCGATAAAAGCATTGATTATGTGCAAGGGTATTTAATTTCAATGCCTTTACCGATTGAGGAGTTTATAAAATTTGACCCTGAATTGTGAGATCAACAGCAATACTTTGCTTTGGTTTCTCAATCATACGCACAAGCTCTTTTTCACCATCGCTGACAATGATGGTAGGCGTATAACGTACATCGTATTGCTTAGCCAGACCATTAGGGTCGAGTTTATCATAGCCTACCGCCACCAAACGCAGCGAATCTAACTGTACCTTTGCAGCATTGAGTAATTTTAAAAAGCGCGGTACTTCGCGTTTTGAGTCATGACACCAAGTACCCAAAAATACCAATACTTGCTTACCTTGCAGTGCTTTAATTTTTACAAGCTCTTCTTCGCTTGGCGAAAAGCTCTCATACTCTTTATTAAATGCAGGGTAATCTTTAAGCAAATCATCGGTGGTAATGTCTCCTCTGTGAGGGGCATCCGTTGCATAAGCCATACTTGAAAATAGCACTAATAAAGCAGCTAAAAATCGTATCATTATTATATTTCCCTTTCATAAAGCTGTATCACATTAACTTAGACAAAACTCGTTAATTTAATAAAATCAACGCTCATAAATGAGCAAACAATCGAATCCTTTTGCCAAAACGGTTAAACTACGAAGAATCAAATGATTAAGAGTGAAGTGTATGTCTTATCCTCCCTGTCCACAATGTAATTCGGAATATGTTTATCCGGAACAAAATAATCTTATCTGCCCAGAGTGCGCCCATGAATGGAATCCTGATGCGGTCAATGAAGATGATATCATCAATGTAAAAGACGCTAACGGCACGTTATTGGCTGATGGCGACAAAGTAACCGTTGCAAAAGACTTAAAAATCAAAGGCAGCTCACAAGTCATTAAAATCGGCACCAAAGCGTTAATCCGCCGAGTGCTTGATAAAAAAGATCACGAACTCGACTGTAAAGTTGATGGTGTCGGTGAAATGATGGTGACAGCTAAGTTCGTTAAAAAAGCCTAGAATTGAGCCAACCTTTTGCTAACTTAAAAGTGGCTCAATAGCCATATCAGAAAACTATTTGTTATAGACTAAGTTTGGTCTATGACAAATATCATTAATTTCTAAAATTAGCATGCCTTTGCTACTTTTAGTCTTTTCTGTGCTCAACCTTTATAAACTCAGAACAGCTAAACTCTAGGACACTTCTGCTTGTAGCTTACCCATATACCTAATTTAATTTCTACTTCTGAAGGCTTTTAATAAGCCTTGGCATTTTTCCAACCTGACGAACTATTATCTATATGCAAATAACAAAAAGACTGAAACTATTGTTGAACTCTCGCATCAACTTCGATTGCGATGGGTTTGCATTAAGCAGGCTGCAACAATAAAACTGATGCCAAGCAATTGCTGACCATTTACAGGGTTGTTTAAAACTGTAAGTTGTAACAAGTAAGAAAATACCACTGAAGTATAAATTAAGGGAGCAAGTTCAGAGCCTGTTGATACAAGTTTATAGGCTGTACTTCTGAAATACTGTGTTGCACTACTAAAAGTCGCCATTAAGACCAGTAAGCCAACAATCACCCATGTAGTTTTATTACTAAAAATATCTTCAGGCACAGCAAAATCAAATATCAATTCGTTCGCTATTACAGGTAAAGCAAATAACACAACACTGAGTAATGAGGCCATCAAGAAACAAAGTCCATTAGCAACTAAAATAGGTGTTTTCTCTTTGCTTATCTGAAATAAACATACTTGTGAACACGCATTAAAAAAGCCTGCAGCCAAGCCTATCAGTAGCTCCCAGCGTAATAAAAACCCTTGCTCGGTCATACTTTGAATGATCAACCCTATCATCATTAACAACAAAGTCGGCACGACAAATAAGTCGATTTCTCGCTTGAAAATTAAGTATTCGAGTAAGGGAATAAACAAAGGCCCTGTGCTAAAAAGTACCACAGCCTCGATTAGCGTAAGTTTGTAAAGCGCCAAAATAAAAAAACCTTGGCACAAGGTGATAAAAACAGCGCGTAGCATCACATTTTTTAATGTAGAAAAACTAACATAATGCCAAAACCGCATTCGCGCCGTTGCTAACATTAAGCAACCTGGTAAGAGCAACCTTAAAAACAACAGTAAAATAATTGGCAGCATGGGGGTTAACAGCTGGGTAACCAGTCCATTCAGTGCTAGAGTGAGGGTAGATAACAGCATTAACGCACTAGAGCGGTGACTAATATTCATTTAGATTGCTTATAAAGCGAGTAGATAATAGTAACGATACGCTTTGCTGAAATTATAAAAAGCGAATAAAATCGCATTAATATGTAAGAAAAACTAACATATGAAACACAATATCCCACTCAAATCCTTATACAGTTTCATTGCCGTTGCAGAGACTGGCAGCATGGTTAAAGCCGCAGATTCAATTCACGTTAGTCACTCGGCTATCAGCCAAGCAATCAAGTCTCTTGAACAACAGCTTGAGGTAAAACTATTCGATAGAGTTGGTAGACAAGTGTATTTAAATGATGCTGGAAAACTATATTATCAGCGCGTTTCGCCCGCCGTTCAGGCCATCATTTCGGCAAGCGAAGAAGTTAAAAATAAAGACAAAGAGCATCATTCAATTTCACTCAACATGGTGAATTCTTTGGCATTACATTGGTGGATACCACGAGTTGATAAGCTACAAAATTGCTATGCTGAGCTAGATATTCGCTTATCAAACTTTGTTGGTGATGTTGATCTCGAAAGGCGCAACATCGACATGGCTATTTTTCAGGGCGATCCGCAAAATTGGCAAAAGTACCACTGTGAGAAGTTAGCAGATGATGAACTTGTTTTAGTTTGCAGCCCTACATTAATAAAGTCAGAACCTACAAACAACATCAATGAACTATTAAACCGCTTTCCAGCCATTCAGGTACTCAATGCCCGCAGAAATAATAACTGGCAGATTTGGGCTGAGCATAACCACATTGCCTGCCCTAAAGCACAAAAAAACCGTTCTTTTGAAACCACAGCTCAAGCATTGCAAGCTGTAACGAGAGAACTTGGCCTACTGGTTACCCATAAGCAATTTGTTTTAGAAAAGCTCGAATATGGCGAATTAGTGCAGCTAGGCAGTGCAGTAATCCATCCGCAGCAGTCATTTTTCTATGCCTGCAAAGCTGACAAATTAAAACATACTAGCATTCAACAATTGATCGCATGGCTTAAAAGTGAGTTTGTAGCAAGTTAGCAAAATTGTAGTAACGATTTTATATCGCGTAGAATTAATTACTTTTACATTGAATAATTTGTCTAGCTCCAGCAATAAAGACCAATTAAAAACTATCTTATTTAAAGCTAGTTATATGCCAAAACGTGATTAGCTTAACTTATCTTTATACTCACACATGCCTTTTAAAGCATGGTCGATTAAGGCTTTTATGTTCGTCAGCTCAGCGATTTTGGCGTCTATTTCTTTACTTTTTTCAATCAATTTGGCGGCCATAGCCTGCTGAGTTAAATTGTTTTTGCCAAGTAGCTGCGTGAGTTCTTTGATCTCTTTTAAAGTGAAACCTAGGTTTTTAGCCATTGTGATCATGTTGAGCTGCTCAACTGTTTTCTCACTATAAATGCGATAGCCATTCACATCTCTTGAAGGTGGTGGGATCAACTGCTCTTTTTCATAAAAACGAATGGTGTCTTTTGTGAGGCCGGTTAATTGCGTGACTTGCTTGGTTTTCATAAAAATACGCTTGACTGTAGAGTAAGCTCCACAGTTTATGCTCAACTCATTCTTCTATCAATACTAATAAAAAAATGAATACATCGATTAGTGCTACAACAGCCGATAACGTCACTTTAAATGGCACTCATTTTGCGGCCAACAACCCTAAAGCAACGGTGCTATTAAACCCAGGTACAGCAACAAAAACCACCTACTATTTACCGTTTGCGGAGTTCTTAGTCAGCCAAGGTTTCGATGTGGTTGTTTGGAATTACCGGGGCTTTTGCGAATCGAAAACAAGCCAGTTAAAAGGCTGTAGTTATCAATATTCAGATATTGGCCGCTTTGATATGCCAGCCATGATTGATAAAGCTAAAAGCATCAATCCTACTCTGCCACTTTATTGCGTTGGTCATAGTGCTGGCGGTCAGCAAATAGGTTTAGCTGCCAATTACCAAAAGCTTGATGCTCTTGTTGCTGTTGCTGTTTCTGCCGGATACTTTGGTTATATGCCAACCGGTTACCGTATTAAAGCTAACTTCTTCTTTCGTTTATTTTCGCCGATTACGGGGGCATTATTTAAATACGTGCCCGCTAAAAAAATGAATTTTATGGAAGACTTACCCGTTGGCTTTACTCGTGAATGGTCGGCGTGGTGTAGAGAAAAGCAGTTGTTTTTCTCAAATAAGTTTTACGGTAAATCGATTGCCGAAGGTACCTATAAAAACTTTGATATTCCGACCTATGTCTTTACCGCCGACGACGATGAAATCTGTACCGAGCAAAATGTGCATAACTTTTGGCGCAATGTAACCAGCAAACACCCTATTGCTTTTAAGCGTTATCAATCTGCACAATTACCCGCTGAAAAAGTAGGCCACTTTGGCTATTTCAGAAAACATAATCAAGCAATTTGGCATGACATATTAACCGCGTTAAATGAGACTCATAATGCAAAACAAAGCAGTACTATTTAAACAACATGCTCGTTTACTCTTTATTGTACTAGCGAACTTTATCGCCAGTATTTTACATTATGTGCACAATATTATGTATTTTGAGCACTATCCTGAACCTGACTGGCTTGCAGCAAACGTGGTCGACTACTTTTGGTTTATCATGACTTTTGTTGGCTTATATGCGCTGCTCTGTTTAGCTAAGCAACGCATTAAACACGCCATGTGGCTGCTCTATCTTTATGCTGTGATGAACATGTTATCGGTACTGCATTATGCGGTTGATAGCGATAACGTTATGACAACCGCAATGCATGTATTAATTTGGCTAGAAACCGTTGTTGCTATTTGGCTCATTGTTTTCGTTGCAAAAACACGCTTAGCAATAACCAACTAGCGGTCACTCTTGAGTCTTTTTAATTGACCTATTTTGCTTTTGAACAGTATTAACCATTTTTGAAAACGCGCGCTGCTTGGCGCGCTTTTCAGCCATGGTGGCATTGTTGCGCTCATTTTCAGCTAACAACTTACGGTAATTTTCTAAGCGTCTTGTTGATAATGAGCTCATTTCAATTGCTTTAATAACAGCGCAGCCCGGCTCTGTTTGGTGTTGGCAATCTTTAAATCGACAGGTACTTGCGAGTAGCTCAACATCTTCAAATGCACGTTCAATACCTTGCTTTGAATCACTTAATTGCAATTCTCGCATACCCGGTGTGTCCATCAATAACGCACCATTAGGCAACCCTTTAATCGATCTAAAGGTTGTTGTATGGCGGCCTTTGCTATCTTGTTCACGAATACCTGCTGTTTTTAATTCATCGGAACCAAGTAGTGCATTAACAATGGTCGATTTACCTACTCCAGATGAGCCCATAAATGCGAGCGTTTGCCCCTTTCGACAATAAGGTGTAAGTAAGTCACAGCCCTCTTCTTTTAACGCATTAATAGCAATAACACTCAAAAGAGAGTCGAGGTTTTGCACTTGCTGACAGTACTTTTCAACGTCTGGGCAAGTATCAGCTTTAGTTAACACTACCACAGGCTCAATGTGGGCATTTTTAACCAAGGCTAAATATCGCTCTATCCTATTTAAGCTAAAGTCATCATTAAGCGATGTAACAATAAACACGGTATCAATATTCGCTGCGATTAATTGAAACTCATGTTTAGAGCCTGCTGCCTTGCGCTTAATGATTGAAGCTCTTTCTAGTACCCGTAAAATACGCGAATCATCAAATACCACCCAGTCACCTACACAAATTTGTTCAAGACTCGGTGTTAAAGCAAATCGCACCGTGCCCTGCTCGCCAAGCAATACGACCTCTGTTTTGTGATGCTCAACAACACGCCCTAAATGGCCGTTTTCTAGCTCACCTAAACTCAACTGTTGTTGAAAGAAAGGTCGCATGCCTAATTCTATCAGTGATAGTGTTTGCATAGTGTTTACCAAAGCTGTGGATTATCGAGTGGTTTTAGGCAACTTGGCTTACCAGTAATTGGCAAAATTTCGTCATCTAAAACCGGTTTAGCAAGCCAACCTTTTGGGTAAGATAAGTTATGAGGTGCTTGAATAATTTCTTCACTCACAACGGAAAACCCGACTTTTCCATAAAAGTTGATATCACCATAGGTCATCACTAGGCTGACCTTTTGTTCAGATAACTTATCGCAGCCAAATTGGATCAGCTTTTGTCCTATGCCTTGTCCCTGACAATCCGTTGCCACTGCAACAGGTGAGAGTAAAAACACCTCTTTAGCGTGCGCAAACTGTAAACGCGACAGCACAATAGCGCCCACGATCCGTTGCTCATCTGTCGCGACAAACACATATAAATCAGTTGATGGATATGGCTCAGCTAAAAAGTCAGTGACTAAACGAGCAACTTGCTCGCCTTCTTGTTTTGACTCAGACGCACTAAATGTTGCCAAGTAAAGCGCAATAATGTCGCTTTTTTGGCTCTGTTCGTAAATTGAAAAATTCACTTAGACTCCTTAAGTTTTAAAATAAAATAGTGATAAGTAAAGTTTTGCCCAGTCTCATTTTCGTAAAGAGCAATTTCTGTTTGTATGTCTTTTACAGCTTGAGACTCACTTATCGATGGCGGTAACTCAGCAAGGCGCGCCTTGAGTGGTTGCCAATAGTTTTGCCAAGCTTGCTGATCCAGCGAAAACAGCCCTATAAGCTCATAGCCAAGCTCATCAAATAAAGCAACGCGACTTTCGATTGATTGCATATCTGGGTAATTCGCTTGCCAGTACTCTTTAACCGCCATTTCAGGCTGACTGTTAAGCCAAACTAAATCACTGACCACAATTACCCCATCACGGCGAAGAAACTGTTTCCAGCTTGATAATGCGCTTTGCACCCCCATGACATACACGCACCCTTCAGCCCAAATAACATCGAATGAATTTGCTTTAAAAGGCAGTGCAGTCATCGATGCGCACGTCAAAGACACACGCTCAGCCAATTGCTCTTTGTGCAATCGCTCCTGTAAATAAGCAAGTGCCGATGACTCATTATCTAAAGCTGTGATCTTGGCATCAGTTTGCTTGGCGATTAGTAATGTTGATGAGCCTTTACCACAGCCAATTTCTAAAATTTGTTTGGCATTGTTAGGAACAGCAGCAATAGCTTTTAACGTGGCTTCTTTGCTACCAGGTCCCCATCGCTCTAATGGCTCAAACACAGTCATAAAATCGTGCATGTAGCTTTCATGATCACTCATATCTTTTGATAACCAACGAAGCCGCAATGCCTCTTTTTCTGTGTATCCTTGCTTTAACAACCAATTTAAATGTGCACTTGGCGCACGCTTATTTAGCTCATCATGTAAGTGTTTTTGAGAGCGTTCGCCAAGCAAGCTTAATAACAAATCTTTGGCTTGTAACTTAGCGGTAATTTCATCTTCAAGTTGTGCTAAGCGCTGTTGCAAAATAGCTTTATCTAGCTCTACATCTAGACAGCTCTGACATTCTTTTAAGGTTAACCCCGCGCTTTGTAACTGCTGTATCAAAACCAAGCGTTGTAAATCAGCCTCGCTGTAATAGCGATACCCATTTGCAAGCCGGCGCCCTTGAATGATTTTAAGCTTCTCGTAATACAACACAGCCGTGCGCGACAAACCAAGTTTTGCTGCTAACTCTGAAATTAAATACATGATGAAATAGGCCTATAAGGCTTTTGAATACAATAAGTATGAAGTGTAAAGCTGTAGACAGGTCAAATATTTTTGCAAAATAATTTAAGAAAATAAGGTAAGCAAGAAAGCATGCTTACCTTTGTAGGGCGTGTTTAGGTTTAACTAAATTTGTTTTGGCAATTTAGTCGAAATAAGGGCAGTAATAACAATAAATAACAGTGAGATAGCCAAACAGGCTGCTAAGCCATAAAGCTGAAACACTAAGCCCGACAACACAGTACCAATTAAGCGTCCCATGGCATTGGCCATATAGTAAAAACCGACATCCAGTGATACGCCATCGGCATCAGCCATGCTAACAATTAAGTAGCTGTGCAAAGATGAGTTAATCGCGAAGACCACGCCGAACAACATCAGTCCGCCTATCAGCATTGGTTTTACTGCCCAGTCAAAACCAATAGCAAGGGCAATGGCTAAGGTGACTAAAGCAAGCAATGATGCCCACTTAACTGTTTCTGCGCTTGGTGATGTTTGCTTATTAAGCTTAATGATTTTAGGTGCAAAAGATTGCACTACCCCATAACCTATGATCCACGCAGCTATAAAAGCCCCCACGGTCCAATGATCCCAACCAAAGGCTTGTGATAAAAACACCGGAAGTGCAACTACAAACCAAACATCACGCGCACCAAACAAAAACAACCTTGCGGCTGACAAGATATTGATTGAACTACTTTTTGAAAATATCTCGTTAAACTTAGGTTTGTTTTTAGCTTTGCCTAAATCATTTTTAAGTGCATAAATACTAAAACACCACACCACCAGCAAAATGGCAGCCATGGTTAGCATTGCGCCTTTAAACGACATTAATGTCAGTAGTAAGCCACCTAAAAAGAAGCCCACACCTTTTAAGGCGTTTTTAGAGCCTGTTAGTATCGCTACCCATTTAAACAAGGTGCCTTCTTGGCCACTGGCAACCAGCATTTTGATTGAGCTTTTAGCGCTCATTTTATTGAGGTCTTTGGCAATCCCCGACAGCGCCTGCGCTAACATCACATAGGCAACACTCAGCCATTCAGGAGGGACTGCCAACATGAACAAGGCTACAACCTGTATAGCAAGGCCAATGTTCATGGTTTTGTTTAAACCAAGCCTTGCGCCTAAATAACCGCCCACTAAGTTAGTGACAACACCAAAAATCTCATAAAACAAAAACAGCACGGCAATGCTCAAAGGCGAGTAGCCAAGCGCATGAAAATGCAGTACCACCAACATTCTCAATGCGCCATCTGTTAGCGTAAATGCCCAGTAATTCCCGGTAACAATTAAGTACTGCTTTATATCAGCGGGAAGATTAGCCAAACGCGTCATTGCTTTTAACCTTGTAGTGATCGTGCAACTTTACGGGCAAGTTCGGCAGTGCGGTTTGCATAACCCCATTCGTTATCGTACCAAACATACAGCTTAACTTGCGTCTCGTTGACAACCATGGTTGATAGCGCATCAACAATGCTTGAGCGTGGGTCGGTTTTGTAATCAATAGAAACAAGTGGCTTTTCTTCATACCCTAAAATACCTTTTAGCTCGCCTTCTGCGGCTTCTTGCATCCACTGATTAATTTGCTCAGCAGTAGTTGGCTTTGTCACCTCAAACACACAGTCAGTGATTGATGCATTTGCTAAAGGAACACGAACCGCGTGGCCGTTTAATTTGCCTTTAAGTTCAGGGAAAATATGTGTAATCGCCGTTGCTGAGCCGGTTGTAGTTGGAATTAAGCTCATGCCACATGCGCGAGCACGGCGTAAATCTTTATGGGGCGCATCTAAGATAGTTTGCGTATTAGTGATATCGTGAATAGTGGTCATTGAACCATGTTTGATACCAATTTTTTCTTGCAGTACTTTAACCACAGGTGCTAAACAGTTGGTAGTGCATGATGCTGCTGTAACAATATCGTGCTGCTGTACATCGTATAAATCATCATTTACACCCATCACTATATTCAGCACGCCGTCTTCTTTTACAGGGGCAGTTACAACAACTTTTTTCACACCTTGATCAAGGTAGGCTTGCAGTAATTCGGTTTTTTTCATCACGCCAGAGGCTTCAATAACGATATCGCAACCAGACCAATCTGTGTCTGCAATTGCTTTATTTTGTGTGACGTTAATTTCATGGCCATCGATGATCACAGCATTTTCGTTACTTTCAACCTCATGAGGCCAAATACCGTGTACCGAATCATATTTTAGTAAGTGAGCCAGTGTTGCTGCATCGCCCGCAGGGTCATTAATTTGCACAAACTCAACGTCGTCCCATGCAAACGCTGCTCTTAGCGATAAACGACCCATACGGCCAAAACCATTAATGCCTACTTTAATTGCCATTGTTAAGCTCCTACTTTTTGAAATTGTCTAACTTGTTTTACAGGGTTTGCCGACAGTTAACAGTAAACCGCTTTGTTTAATTACAACAGCGAGCAACACGGGTTGGGCGATCATCTCCCATCGCATTTAGCCTTGCTAACTCGTTTTCTATGAAATTTGGTTCGTTTACCACGGTCGAGGTAATTGTTTGTTTCATCCATATTGGTAAGGTCGGATTTAAAGAGTAAAACACCCACTGCTGGTGTTTTCTATCCGACAAAATGCCCTGCTTTTTCAGCTGCGCTAAATGCCTTGAAACCTTTGGTTGGCTTTGCTCATTAAGTGCCGTCATTAATTCACACACGCAAACCTCTTGCTCAACGGCGATAAGTAATAAGCTTTTTAAACGAATATCATCTGCAAGCGCTTTATAAAATGTGGTTGGCGAAATCGATGCTGGTTTTTCTTTTTTATGGGATTGCACAAACTGTTTAATTCGCTCATTGATCTCTTGCAAGGTTTTTTCGAATGCGTGAGGTTCGGAGCGAGTTTTAGGATCTGCAAAATCCCACGCAAGGCAGTGATTACCATCGACTCGGTTGGCACATTCTTTTGCAGCGTCATCACATAAGGTAATGACATAATCAAAGTGTGTATGCAAAAACTCATTAATATGCTTTGAATAAAAACCATCGGTATTTAAACCAAAATGCGCTATTGCAGCCAAAGTGCGTTCATCAACTACTGATGGCTGAGTACCCGCACTGTGTACTTCAAACTTATCTTTACCATGATGTTTAAGTAATGCTTCAGCCATAATTGAGCGTGCTGAGTTTTCTGTACAAAGGAATAGAATGTTCACGGCTCACTCCATAACAATTTTGTTATATAATATTTTTGTTATATCAATAGTGCAAGCACTATCTCCGTTTCTAAATAAATCGCTCCTACTGTAAATAAAAAAAGCAGCGTAGCTGCTGCTTCTTGAAAACATGAAAGTTTAACTTTCGATACTCGAATAGTATCGAATTAACGCAATAACATATTAATAGCCATAATGATTAAAAGCGCAGCAAACACTTTTTTAACTGTGGATACTGGCAAGTGATGCGTTGCTTTTGCACCTAATGGCGCGGTAAACCACGAAGTACACACAATACCGAACAAAGCTGGTAAATAAACAAAACCAGCAAAGCCCTCTTTTAACGTAAAGTACTGACTGCCCGAACTGATGTAACCCACTGAGCCAAATAGTGCAATAACAATACCGCACGCCGAGGCGCAACCAATGGCTTTTTTCATATCGACCGAGAAAAACGTGAGTAACGGTACTAACACGGCACCACCACCAATGCCTATCATGGCAGATAAACCGCCCGTAATTGTTGTATAAAGCGTTAAAAGCCCTTTATTCGGTAATGCGCGAGTTGTTTGGGCATCATTTTTACTGCCAAAAATCATTTTCAATGCAATAAGCACCACACTTACTGCAAAGACAATTCGTACCACATCTTGCGGTAATAATGCTGCTAAGAAGCCACTTATCAGTGCGCCTAATGCAACTCCTGTCATAACCCAAGGAGCTAATTGCCAAGGCACATTGCCATTTTTATGATGGGCAATAGCTGATGACGTTGAAGTAAAAAGGATTGATGCGAGCGATGTTGCAATAGCCACCAGCACAACTTGTTCCGCTGGTAAAATCTGAAAATGCAGCAGTATCATACTTAATATCGGCACGATCACTAAGCCACCACCGATCCCCAAGAGCCCTGCCAAAAAGCCAACACCACTGCCGAGTATCGCGCAGGCTAGTATTAACACGATTAATTCATTCATTTTACTTGTCTTTGTTATTTGTTGGGAGCTGAGTATAACAACTAAAAGCAGCACAAATGACTATGAAGCCAATGATAAGTGGTGAATATTACTCACGTTTTATATGAAAAAATTACAACACCGTTAAAAACATCTAGCCATCTAGACATTTAAAAATGTTTTTTCAGATATTATCCTCTCTTTGCTGCTCAATAAACTAATTCCTCCATTTAGGTATGAATCAAATTCATGTTTTACCTGAAATAAAAACGTTTTTCTTCATGGTGCTGGGCACGTATAAATAGATACCCAAGCCACCTCAAGGTTAATGACCTAGCAATTAAAGGAAGGTGAGCAGCAATCATTTATCTCAGGACATTAGGTACATTGCCATGAAACACAATTTCTCATTTACAATTAAGAGTATTCGTCTTGACGAAAATTACCATCCGTCAAACAGCACCCGTATTACCACTAACTTCGCTAACCTAGCACGTGGCGAAAGTCGCCAGCAAAACTTACGTAATGCATTAAAAATGATAGATAACCGTTTCAATGCACTGGCAAGTTGGGATAATCCACAAGGCAACCGCTATTCTGTTGAGCTTGAAATTGTCTCAGTTGATTTAGATATTGCTGGTGGTGGTGAAGCGTTTCCTTCAATTGAAGTTTTAAAGACCAACATCATTGACCATAAAACCAATGAACGTATTGAGGGAATTGTTGGTAACAACTTCTCATCATATGTCCGTGATTATGATTTTAGTGTGTTATTACTTGATCACAATAAAAGCAGAGAAGAATTTAGCATTCCAGATAACTTTGGCGATCTACACGGTAAGTTATTTAAATACTTTATTGATTCAGAAACTTATAAACAGCACTTCAAAAAGCCTCCGGTTATTTGCCTAAGCGTTTCTGACAATAAAACATATCACCGTACTGAAAATCACCACCCTGTTTTAGGTGTCGAGTATCAACCTAATGAATCGTCACTCACAGAACAGTATTTCAAAAAGATGGGCTTACAAGTTCGTTACTTTATGCCACCAAACAGCGTTGCACCTTTAGCATTCTATTTCTTTGGTGACTTATTGAATGATTACACTAATTTAGAGCTAATCAGCACAATCAGTACCATGGAAACATTCCAAAAGATTTATCGACCGGAGATCTATAACGCAAACGCCGTAGCGGGTAGCAAGTATCAACCAAATTTACGAAATGCCGATCACTCTATCACACAGATAGTTTATGACCGCGAAGAACGTAGCCAACTTGCCATTGCTCAAGGTAAGTTTACTGAACAGCACTTTATTAAGCCTTATCAATCAGTTTTGGAACAGTGGTCGGCTAACTACGCGATTTAATGAGAGTTAACATGAAAAAATTATTACCAACATCGACAGCGGGCAGCTTACCAAAACCTTCTTGGCTCGCTGAACCCGAAACTCTATGGTCGCCATGGAAGTTACAAGGTGCAGAGCTTATTGATGGCAAACAAGATGCACTACGTGTAGCCCTGCAAGAGCAACAACAGGCTGGCGTTGATATTGTCAGCGACGGTGAGCAAACACGCCAACACTTTGTAACCACCTTTATTGAACATTTGAATGGTGTTGACTTTGAAAACCGTAAAACAGTTACTATTCGCAATCGCTACGAAGCAAGTGTGCCAAGCGTCGTTGGGCCGGTATCACGCAGCAAGTCAGTGTTTGTTGAAGACGCTAAATTTTTACGTTCACAAACCAAACAACCAATAAAATGGGCACTGCCAGGCCCTATGACCATGATAGACACCTTGTATGACGCGCACTATCAAAGCCGAGAAAAGCTGGCATGGGAATTTGCCAAAATACTCAATCAAGAAGCCAAAGAGCTCGAAGCCGCGGGCGTTGATATTATCCAATTTGATGAGCCTGCGTTTAATGTATTTTTTGATGATGTAAATGACTGGGGCATTAAGTGCCTAGAAAGAGCAATCGAAGGCTTAAAATGTGAAACAGCCGTACACATTTGCTACGGCTATGGCATCAAAGCAAACACTGATTGGAAACAAACGCTTGGGAATGAATGGCGTCAATACGAAGAAGTGTTTCCAAAACTACAAAAATCGAATATCGATATTATTTCGCTGGAGTGTCACAACTCTCGCGTACCTATTGAACTGCTTGAACTTATTCGCGGTAAAAAAGTAATGGTTGGTGCAATTGATGTGGCAACCACTGATATTGAAACACCCGATGAAGTGGCTGCAACGTTGCGCGAAGCTCTCAAATATGTAGACGCTGACAAGCTTTACCCCTGCACCAACTGCGGTATGGCACCACTTTCAAGAGATGTAGCTACGGCTAAACTAAGTGCACTTAGTCAAGGTGCTGAAATCGTAAGAGCTGAATTAGGCGCGTAGTTAATAAGCTCGCTCCCCACGTTATTATTTAATCTACAAATTAATCGATTCATCAACAGTGCTTCATCATAGCTTGAAGCACTTTCTTCCCTTTTACGGCTCACGCTTTAAACTAAAGATAAAATTCACTCTAAAGTACATAAAATTCCCTCCTCATTATGAGCCGGAGTGTTCCAAACAACAGGTGGCGTTGTTTTGTATTGTTTTTTAGACTATTAATGAGTTTAATGGGTCAGCTTTAATTAAAAATATGTCATGGATAAGACAATGAAATACATAAAATATAGTTTCCTTACTTTAGGCTTGATAATCTTAATTGGTATGTTGATACCAGAAAAAACCATTATTCCTGTTGAAGGAGCGACACCGAATGATTGGAACCATGAAACTTTTTGGTTCGAGCCTTGGGGCTCTTCTGTTGTACATAAAGGTATTGATATATTTGGCAAGAAGGGAACCACCGTTTCTGCTGCAAGCTCTGGTATTGTTGTTTTTTCGGGTCATTTCAACAAGGGTGGTAAGGCTATTGCTATTTTAGGGCCAAAGTGGCGTATTCATTACTTCTCTCACCTAGATAGCCTTTCAGTCGCGAGTGGGAGCCTTGTTAAAATAGGTGATACCATCGGCACATTAGGTAATTCTGGTAACGCAATTGGTAAACCGTCACACGTTCACTATTCAATTTTATCTCTGCTACCACTTCCTTGGTTAATGACAAATGAAACCCAAGGATGGAAGAAGATGTTCTATCTAAACCCTCATAAAAAACTACTGTAAAGAGCTGAATTAATTACTCCTTCTACTATTTTATTAACCCTTATTCAGAGAGGGTTAACCAAAAATCTGCAAAATAGCGTTGGCTAGATTTATTATTCTTTGCTAGATTTTAGTTGTACCCAATGGATGGGCAAATATTGAGGGATTAATATGAATGAGTTCGATATTTTCATTAAAAATATAGTCATGGATTACATTCGAGACCATGGTACTTGCAGTGATATTTGTGAAGAAAATGAACAGTTAACCTTCTACGTTGACATAGAAAACCCTGATAACGTCATCTCACATCAACAGTTTAAAGTCACCTACCCTATTACTTACTCAATTCAGTCAGCTATTAAACATGAAGTTGATTTACTGAGGTATTTAGACTCTGGCGAAATAAGAACACCGTTTACAACCGATATCGTCGAAGTACTTAAGTCGGAACTCGAGTCGTTCATGTACAGCAATAAACCTAAAGGTGAATACCAGATTTATTGATGGTTTTGTTGTGCTCCTAGATGGCTCATAAGCGACCTTAACCTATTAGCTCTAAATCGTTAAATGGCAAAAGCTGAGTTATATTTAAAACCCGTTGATGGACATTTTCGATTTAGGACTGAAATTCAGTAACGCTAAGCTAAGCGGCACAAAATAGCAGACTAAAATTTGCGACGAAGGAGCACAGCCTGCTGTTTTGTGTCCTTTGTTTAACGGCCTTGTTAGCTGCGCTTACTCTATTCTGCTAATGACCTCAACTCTTGAATTGTTTGGGCAGTAAATTTCAAGTGTTTCAGAATGAGAGTTTGTTTTACCCCAAGTACGTTCTATATGCCATGCAGGCAATTCCTCAGAATCTTCGTCCGAAGGGCTAACTGCGAAGGACCAATGACCACTGTAAAAGCAATGAATGAGAACTCCTTGAGATTCATTAGGCGCACTAATCTCCAGAGTGCAAACGTAGCCTATTTCACTTAGTTTAGGGTTAGAAGTGACATTAAACTCGTTCACCTCACAATCAATGCCCTCGCAACAAACCATTCTGTCACTAGCTCCCCAAAATATTGCTTTCTTGCCTAGAGGCTGTAGCTCTTTAGCTTGCTCTTTGCTCTTTTTCTTAAAAAACACCTTGGGACTCCATGTGCAGCTAACAACTGCATCAGCTGCGCCAAAGGCGTCACCTGGATGAACTTGTTAGTTGCGTCTTATTCCAGCCTGAATGCCTCATAAAGATGTTCTAACATCTCATCTTCAGGCCATTTGTATCTTACTTTGAGATCGTAATACATCGCTCTTAGAGCCGGAAAAAACTCTATTCGAAACTTAGCATCATCAGAATAAGCAGAACGCTCAAGTACAATTTCAGAAAGGTTTTCTAATATTTCTGAAAAATCTACATCTGAAAATCTTTCCCATAGTTTACACTCAATAATATCATGAAGTGTATAGGCGTCTAATGTTGCATTATTTTTTTCAAGAACTTGAGTTAAGCAGCAGAGAACAAAATATAGTTCATGAGGCTTATATTCAATTACTTCTTGTTTGGCTCGACTACGTACATAATCTTCTTTTCTAAGAAATGTGTCTACAAGTGCAGCAATTGTCTGAGGACTAAGATTTATAAAATTGAAGGCATATCTTGCGCCAATTACACGTACATTCTTTTCTTTAGAGAATTCATTTGTTATCGCAGATATACGCTTTGAATTTTTCTTAGAATCACCGCAGAGAATTATGTAATATCTCTCCATGTTTTCACTATAGTGATATCTCGCATCATGGTATCCCGCTTTCAACTGCTTGGAAAGGTCATTATTTTTATCATTGATTTCATTGTAAGATTTAACCTGAATGCCAACATACTTTTCAGGTTCATCTTCTGGTGTGATTTTCAATAAGACATCTACACCTTGGTCTCTTGGGCCTTGAACTATGTAAGATATACTTTCGTATTTTATGAAAGAATCACCAAGTAAATTTGTTTTTTCTTGGATTTTTTCGCATATTTGATCATGAGTGTATAAATTAAAATTCTCAGTATCACATTCATCCGCTTCTCGTAGACGGAGAAGCTCTTCAAATAATTTATCTATTGATAGCATTTAACTTCATTCTTGATGTTGAACTCTTAGCACCTAACGCTTTGCTAAGGGGCAATTAACGGTTGGCTATACTGACGCGAAGCGGCTAGCCAACTGTTAATTGTCCCTGTGAGTTTACGAACGAACTTGAGCAACTTGTTATATGCCACTTGCTAGAACGTAATGTTTAATAAAATAAAAAGCACCGTAAGGATACAAAATTATTTGAACCCAAAACATAGACCATGTGACTTTACCTAAGTGTGCAGCTAAAAATTTATTACAAGAATTAGGAGAGCGAAGTTTTAATGCTGTATATCTAAAATCGAGAAGTCGGCTAATTGTAGCAACACAACCAGCACCTGCACTTAAAGCCCAAATAATTAAGACACACTCTAATACGGCATTACCTTTAGCTGAAGTTATCAATAAATTAATGGCGTAAGCTAACGAGGCTACAGAGAAGCCCAGAAATAAATTGATTGAAAATGATAACTGGCTAACTCGATGATTTTGCCAGCGAGCATAACGCTCTCTTTGCTCGGGTGTCACGGTGCATCCTTTCTCTGTGGCATATAACGCCGCAATATGGGGCGTATAAAAGCTTGGCTAAAATTAGCGAAGAATGAGCGCCAGCCAAGCTTTAGACGTCCCATTTATAATTACCTTGTTAGGCATACATTAACCGTGGTGTCGGCGGATATGCTTTATTAAACCTGATTCGTTGAATTCTAATGAGACAATATTAGTTTTAGTATATTCAATGGTTTTATCTAAATGTGCAGGCTTAACTTTACCCATTTCAGTCATTTTAATAAAAACAACATTAGCCCCTACCATAATTTCGTTTATCTCAATATTGCTGTTTATAACTTCATCTTTTAGTTTACCAACCATATCTGAACGGAGTTTTGTTTTATAAGTATACGTAAACTTAAACTTAACATGTTCATCGATGAAATTATCAGATAATAGCGATATATAATGGTCAATCTCTTTAGTGGTTGTATTTGGTTGTTGGCGTGCATTTTTGGCTGATACAAATGCCTTTGCTTTTTCGATTAACTGATCTGCCGTGAACTTGTCATTTGCAGAAGTTGAAAAAGATAAAATAAGGGATATGAATACTAAAGTTAATTTTTTCACTAAACTCTCCTTGTATGCCTAACGCCGCAATATGGGGCGTATAAATGCTTGGCTAAAATTAACGAAGAATGAGCGCCAGCCAAGCTTTAGACGTCCCATCTATAATTGCCTTGTTAGCATTACTACAGCGGCACTCTTAATAACGGCATTGGTATACCAAGTTCAGATGCTACCCAATATACAAGCATGATAGAAAAACCAATAGTCAAAGTTGTAATACCTTTAAATAGAGTATTTCTAATTTGAGATTTACGCTCCATTCTATTTATTAGCATTTCTTCATTCGTTAACTTTTCATAGTGGTTATAAAGTCTACTATATGAACCAGTAACATTATTTTTGTATGTTTGATCTGTAGGATCTTTCAACGCTATGTCCACTGACTTATTAAAGTGCTCTATATTATCAAAATCAGCCTTATAAAAGCCCAGTAGCCTTTTAGTTGTATGGTGTAATGAAGAATTACCGTCACCTAATTTGGGTGCTGGTCGAGACGGGTTTTGAATATTCACCAGTGACTGATTCCTTGTAATGCTAACGCCTTGCTAAGAAGCGGAAAACGCTTGGCTAAAATTAGCGACGAAGGAGCGCAAGCCTGCTGTTTTGCGTCCTTTGGTTAAAGCGTTTGTTAGGTTACCAATGCTCCAGACAATGTAGACCTACCTTCTCAGCACATGACTCGATGATGGGTCTAACACTCAGATCTTTTAAATAAAACACATTTGTGTCGTCATAACCTTCGAAATAGACCGCATTTAACCTAGGAAGAATAACTTGATACATCCCCATATCAGTTTGCCGCAAATACATAGATTGAGCATGATCTGATAGGAATGATTTAAACCTAGGTTTGTCACCTTTTAACCCACGAAAACGAAAAGTTAAGATTTCTGTTTGCTCGGATAACAAGTGATTAAAGCTCTCAAATATTGAAGCTCTTCGCACAATTTCGTTTGCGTCAAGATCACCTAATAATTCCATTGCTTCGTCACGATCAAGCCAATGGTCAAAAATAGAGACTGCTAAGTAAGTATACTCTTTCGTTTCGTTAACTTGAGCTAGATCTATAAGCTTTGGAAATTGTTTCTCCAATGTTTTTTGACGTTGTTTACTCACATTTAAAAACTTACGCATAACTTCAAAAGTAACCTAACGCCGCAATATGGGGCGCATAAAAGCTTGGCTAAAATAGGAACGAAGTGACGCAAGCCAAGCTTTTTGCGTCCCATCATTATTGCATTGTTATGCAACACATTCACAAATGTTTCGTTGCCTTTCGGCTCATTTTCTTGCGAACTTCAGCTTGGCAACCTGCACAAATTTTTATTGTTTTACCGTTATTAGTAAATTTGTACACTGAGTTTTTAAACTCCTGATTACACAAACCACAAAATTTATCGCCATCAGTGATTTTCTTATATATGTAAGCAGCAACTAAAAGATAAGAAAGAATTCCGATTACCACTTGACCAAAAGAAGTAAAAATAACCAACCAAGGTATGAAGAAAAATATTAATCCAAGTAAATACAAAATATTTTTTATATTCATTGATGCCTCAGTGTTGCATAACAATTTAATATCGACCTAATGGGTCGTTTATCTGATTGAACCAGTTTTATCATACATCTTAAGCCATTTCCAAATAATAACATTTAGAAAAATCATCTTTTGACAAAAAGTAGAAAGCGACTCATTTGCTCGTTTTCTTGACTATGGGGGCAAAGTAGCCAAACTGTATATACGTACAGCATTAATTTTTATTGGAATAGTTATGAGAACACGCTCGCTATTTTTAAACTCAATCATAGATTACATGTTAACCAAACAATATTCTTTACGGTCGGTTGACACTTACCTGAAATGGATTGCTGGCTTTATTAATTATCACGACAAGCGGCACCCCTCATCTATGGGGGATAATGAGGTCGAAAAATATTTAGACTATTTGGTTTTGAAGAAAAATGTATCACCTAAAACCCAAGCGACGGCTTTAAATGCGCTGGTATTTTTATATAAACACATCATAAAACAAGAGTTATCGCCCGACCTTGTCTTTGTGCGTAGTAAAAAACAGCAAAAACTTCCGATTGTTATGACACCTGATGAAGTAAAATTGTTGATGTCATTTTTAGATAAACGCTATTACTTAATCGCTGGGTTAATGTATGGTAGCGGTTTACGCGTGATGGAGGCTGTCCAATTACGTGTTCAAGATATTGATTTTGATTATAAAAGCATTCGGATATGGAATGGTAAAGGTAATAAACATCGCATAGTGACTTTAGCCACTGAGTTAATTCCTTTATTAAGAAGTCAGATTATGCAGGCCAATGATTATCTGCTGCTTGATATAAAGAACGAGAAATTCGCGGGAGTTTGAATGCCTAATACCCTTGCTCGTAAATATCCATCCGCAAATAAATCTCTGGCATGGCAATATTTGTTTCCCTCTTATAAATTAAGTGCAGATCCACAAACAGGTGAAATTAGACGACATCATTTTTATCCCACAGGGGTGCGCAAAGCGATTAAAAAAGCTGCGTTAAAAGCACAACTGACTAAACCAATTACACCTCATACGCTAAGACACTCGTTCGCAACGCATTTACTACAAAGTGGAGCAGATATTCGTACTGTGCAAAGCCAACTCGGTCACTCAGACGTTAAAACAACACAAATATATACCCATGTTTTACAACAAGGTGCTAATGGAGTGGTAAGCCCATTGAGTAAGCTACTCTAATGAAGCAATTTTCAGCTATTAGTTCTTGCTCATTAAATAGACCTGAAGTTATGACTTAATTTAGTGGTAGTTAACGTCTGCTATTGGGAAATGTGGCTTTAATAAATAGAAAGCGTTAGCTTCCGCTTTTCGCTCATTTGAGACACATAGAGTTTTTATACTAACGCGCAAAGGGGCCAAAATGCGTTGCAGTTATTAAATGAGGAAGTGTTTTTCCTCATATTCTTCAACCAATGCAGCGAGCCTTTCAAGCTCGTCACCTTCTAGAGTTCCGGGTTCGGCTGCATCAAACAGTGATTCAATTCGCTTCAACGCGACCTTGTAATCACTTTCAGAAATTTCAAGGCCCAACTCATCCAATGTTACCTCAGCTAGTTCACCACTATGCGCAGTATTGGGTGTCATCCCCTCGACCAGTTCTTTTTCAGATCACCGTTTTTTGCTCACAACTCGTCTTTCCATTCAAAATGAGATTAGATAATTTATAGCATACTGAGTTATTAGCTACAGCGTAAGGTTTGTCCTGAAACACGCAATGGGGCATTTTTGAGTTAAGAGACAGCACAAAAAAGGCAGGTTTTTGATTAATCCAAACTGAGCTTTGTATTACCTCCAGTACTTGATATTTTAATTATGATTCATCTGTAGCTTTGAGGTAAATATACAGGTACTACGCCTTATCAGAAAACCCCAAATATCGATATTTCCCTCCACCCTAAAACCCTTACCAGACAAGACTTTCTATTCCAATCTTGTCAGAAACCATTCCAGTTTTGGAACAGAAAGAACAAAGTTAAACAGACTCTACAATAAATAATACGCTTTATGACAATAGTCATAATTCTGTCATTTAACTGATCAATAATTGACGCTAATTTAATCACCCACGTAATGAAGAAGTAATGGACAGTGCCTTGGTGCAACTTTCGTTTGCACTCCCCTCTAGTGACGATCCTATGTGTGCTGCACTTGCGCATACTGTAGAATATGAACAATTGCATTTTATTGCCGATGAGCAAAAGCGTGTCGTATTTTGCTGCGTGCTACCAGATGATGCTCATCAGGGCGATGTAATCTCTATCAGTGCAACACATCCTGATGCGCGAGAGTCTGCCTATTTTACTGCCCATACACTGACGCAAAACGATTTAGAGCAGCACGTTATTATGCTTACACTAAATAATGTGACGCATAGCGGCGAGTTTGTATTGCAACTCATGCTACATGGCAAGCATGCCACCTTAAAAGACAGTGCGCAGTTTGATGTGAGCCTTGCTACTAGCAGCTGTACAGCTGAAAACTTAACTAAACAGCAAGATAAAACGCAAAGTTTACGCCATTACATTAGTAGTATTGGCGCTAGCTTATTGGCTTTTTTTTAGTCAGCAAAGCTAATTTTCCCCATGGTAATATCGGGGATCCCTTGCTCGGTATTACCAAATCGCTGTTGCCCACCCGACAAACATTCATTTGCTAAAATAGCAAATAACACCGCCTCTTTGGCATCAGGGTTTATACCTAATTCATCTGTGTTTTTGATAGCTGAAAGTTGTGGGCAGTTGTCTAAAATAACTTTCATTAATAATGGGTTATGTACCCCACCACCACTTGCATACACTGCAACTTGACTAAGGCCGTCACTACATTGAGTAATTGCTTTGGCAATCATTAACCCAGAAAAATGCACCAGTGTTGCCATGACATCAAAGTGAGACAAGTGCTCGGTGTTGGTACGTGCTTGGGCCGCTGCTAAATAGTCTAAATTAAACACTTCGGGGCCTGTGGTTTTTGGAAAAGCAAGGCCGAAGAATACATTATCACAGAGCGCATTTAATAAAGATTCACTCACCTTTCCTTGGCTTGCTATTGCAGCATCTTTATCATAATGCAGCGGCGCAAAATGGCGCTGAATATATGCATCCATAATAGTATTGCCAGGGCCTATATCTGAGCTAAAAACAGCACGCGCATCGGCTGATTTAGGTAAATAAGTTAAGTTTGCAATACCGCCCATATTAAGCAATATGCGGTTTTCGCTGGTGCTTGTGAAATATAAATAGTCACCATACACCGCAAGGGGGGCACCTTCACCTCCTGCTGCAATGTGTTTTTGTCTAAAATCGCCAATCGTGGTAATTCCTGCTGCAACAGCAAGATGATCACTATCACCAATTTGTAATGTGGCATTGCCGTATTCTGGGCGCTTGTGCTGACTTTTTGGACAGTGATAAATCGTTTGTCCATGGCTTGCTATGACATCGACAAGCTCTTTCGCTACATTCCACTTGGCTAGGGTTTTTGCAACCATGTCACCATGTAATTGACCAATCCATGGGTTCAGTAGAGTCACCTCTTCAAGATCACACTCACGTTTTGCAAACACCCGTTTAACTCGTGACTTATAATCATCGTCGTAGTCAACTGTTGTGAATTTTATAACGTCAACATGGGTATTCATACCCTGTCCTGATACCTCACATAACGCGATATCGAGGCCGTCTAGTGAGGTTCCACTCATCAGACCAACAATTAATTTTTTTTCTTTTTTGGCGCTTAAGTACAGTTTTTCAATATGTTGATGCATAAATAAATCACTTAAAATCAGCTTTTTATATGAAAATAAACAAGCTTGGATGTTGGAATAGTTTATATTTTAAAATAATAGATTCAAAGAATAATTATTGCAAAGATTTTTAAATTGCTTTAAAACTGTACGAGTGAACTCCCCAAAAGGAGAACACGGAACGCATCATAACAAAAAGTATGACTCATTAAATTAACTAAATGGTCTAGGTAATAAGCCAACCAGCGTTGATTTAAATGATAAAACGCTAGGGAATCAACATGAAAGCAAAGACAACATCCACAACGCGCTCGCTTTTACTGCTCTCGCCACTTGCGATCGCAGTCAGTTCAATTATCGGCGTAGCCCATGCAGAAGAAGCAGAACAAGTAAAAAAGCCTGAAGTAATCACTGTAACAGGGTCGCGTATCCAACGTGCAGAGCTTGCCTCTAGCAGCCCTGTCGTCAGTGTTGACGAAGCGCAAATCCATCTCGACCGCGCGGTAAACGTAGAAGATATCACAGCAAAGCTGCCGCAAGCTGCGGCGGGTGCAAACAGCACGGGTGCAACAGTTGGTGACTCATTTGGCTCATCAACTATTGATTTACGCGGCCTTGGTCAAAACCGAACATTGGTACTTATTGACGGTACTCGCGCCGTACCATTTAGTTTTCGTAACTCAGTCGACGTAAATACCATTCCTGCTGGATTAATTAAACGCGTTGATGTATTAACTGGCGGAGCCGCGGCCGTTTACGGTGCCGATGCGGTGGCTGGTGTTGTCAACTTCGTTTTAGATGATGATTTTACTGGTGCGGAGTTTTCAACCAGCTATGAAAGTGCTGATGGCGGTAACGAAAAACTAAATTTCGAGGCGATTTTTGGTGGCGATATTGCTGATGGCCGTGGCCACATTACCGGTTATTTAGGTTACACAGAGCGTAAGGAGTTATTAGCAGGTGAACGTGATTATGCACTTGAAAACTCGACACCTTTAATTAATAGCGGTGGTTACTACACTGACGTAGCTTCTGGCAATAGCCTTGCAATTACCGATGCAGGTGCTGTAACAAATGAACGCCAAACTTCTGATTTTACTCCTCACCGCTACTTAACACAGCCAATGGATCGTTTCTCTGCTGGGTTACTATTTGATGTTGACGTAAGCGACAGTGCAATCGCTTATGGTCGAGCTATGTACTCAAAAGTAACTGTTAATGGTGCGGGAGCGAGTGGTCAAACACCTATTTTTGTTAATGAGCAAGTGACTCTTTCACAAGATAATGCTTATATCCCTGATGAGCTACGTGACCAACTAACATTTGACAGTGAAGGCAATGCCCTTGTTAATGTTGAACGTAATTTAGGTTTGGGTGTTCAACACACCAAAGCAGTGCGTGACTCAATGCAATTTCAATTGGGTTTAAAAGGCGATATTACTGACTACTTACGCTACGATGTATACGGTCAATATGGTAAAACCGATGAAGTTGCGACTATTTACAACAACGCTTACCGTAATGATAATAATGGCAACAGCCGCTTTGCTGCACTGGCAAACTCAGTGGATATTTTTGATCCGAACCATGATTTTAGTGACTTTAGCGATCCCCTGCTTTATACCACCCGCGACCGTACACAAAGTGTGATATCAGCAACCTTATCGGGTGATTCTGGGTTCCTATTTGAGTTACCAGCCGGTGCTATCGATTTTGCAATTGGTTATGAATACCGTAAAGAAACCGGTAAACAAACACCAGGCGATGCCTTTAGAAACGGCACCAGCTTTGCTTCAATTAGCGCGTTCGATATGGATGCAAGCTTTAGCTCAGAAGAGTTCTATGCCGAAATTTTAGTGCCAATTTTAGTTGACCAACCTTTTGCTGAAGAGCTTAGCTTTGAAGGTGCATACCGTATTTCTGATTATTCAAACACAGAAGCAGAAGACACCTACAAACTAGGTATCAACTGGGCAATTAACAGTGATATTCGTATTCGTGCAAACCGCTTAACGGCATTTAGAGCACCTAACTTAGGTGAATTTGCCAGCCCAATCACAGCACTTTCGTTATCGTTATTCGATCAAAACAGTGACCAATTTGTACCTCGTCTAGCAGGGCGTTATAACGGCGATCCTTGCTTATTAGGCACAGGTGATGCAACACAATGTGCAGCCTTTGGCGCACCTGCTGTTGGTACACAGTTCGATTCAAGCACCGCTGAGTATACCTACGGTGGCAACCCGAATATCAAACCAGAGCAAGCAGAGTCAGATACACTTGGCGTTGTATACACACCAAGTTATATAGACGGTTTTGATTTATCCGTTGATTACTACAGTATCCGTGTCACCGATGCTGTAAGCCAAATTCAACCAGGCGCAGCACTACAAAGCTGTTATATTGACGATCCGAACCCGAACAATCCATTGTGTGGTGCGGTACTTCGCGATCCGAATACAGGCTTTATTAGTACAGCGATCGTGAACGACTTTAACCTAGCCGCGATTGAACAAGAAGGTATTGACGTTGCAGTCAACTACGTGATTGATGCACCAGAGCAAATGGGTGGTCGTTTCAGGTTCTCGTATCAAGGTAACTTTGTTACAAAACAAACTCGCCAAAACAACAGTACAGTGCCAGAAATTGACTGTAAAGGCACTTATGGCAGTGCATGTTCTGGTGACTTTGCGAGTATTTTGCAAGCAGATTACAAACACCGTGCAAGCATTGATTGGCAGTTAGACGATATGAACTTCCAACTTGGCTGGCGCAGAATCGGCGAAGTTGAGTACGCTGTTGACCGCTCAGAAACTATTTCAGCGCAGAACTACTTAGATTTTGCTGCGGCTTGGCAAGTTAATGAGGAACTTGCGGTTAACTTTGGTGTCGATAACTTATTAGACCGTGAACCGCCAACACCTGAGGTAGGCGCAAACCACTTTAACACCGTGAGTGATTACAGTGTGATTGGCCGCTCAGTCGGGGTTTCACTAAGATATGCTCCAAGCTACTAATTGATCTTACTGTTTTAGCTACACAGGATTGATCCCCACAAGCGCACCCTGCCCGGTGCGCTTTTTTTCGCCGACTTATTTTAAAGCAAAGATGACTATGGCAAAGTACCTAAAAAAGTAAATTTATAGCGAGAAACATCATGCCATTTAACGATAAAGAACGAGATGCTTTATTAGCACTCAAAGGTGTTGGGCCAACGGTTGTAACACGGTTTGAAGAAATTGGTATTGAATCGTTTGAGGAGTTAGCAGGGTTTGATGCAAACACAATTGCTGAGCGAGTCGCATCGATGTTGCATTCAACGTGTTGGAAAAATAGCCCGCAAGCGAAAGCGGCAATAACAGCCGCTATTACGCGAGCAAAGCAAGGCTAAAGTTCTATCACTTCGATAGCGCCACGTTTTTGCATAGTCACATACATTTTAGTTTGTGACTCATTAAATGTTAGATTAGTTGGGTGTTGACCTTTTAGTTTATAAGTTTTTAACACCTTGCCTTTAGGTGATACTTTAAGCACTTTTCCAGCGCCATAACGAGTAATGAAAATTTGACCTTCACTGTTTACTCGCATGCCATCAAGGCCATGGTCGTCAAAACGTATCAGTTCTTGTTTGTTACTGATGTTTAGCTCATCGTCAAGATCATACTGCCAAACCACACGCTGCACACTTTCATTTACGTAAAGTTTAGTATTGTCACCGTTCACAGCCACTCCATTGGTTGTACCCATATTTTTTTCAAGAAGTTCAGTGCTGCCATCAGTATTAATACGCCACAACTGGCCTGTACTTTTTGACCAGTTCGGATCACTCGCAAACAGTGCCCCACTTTTAGTGATACTAATATCATTTGGCTGATTCATTTTAGCGTTATGTGCAAACACTTCGACTTGATGAGTATTAGCAGGTACTTTTAAAATATTATGATTTACATAATCAGCAATATAGAGGTTACCTTGTTCATCAAATTGCAAGCCATTACCAACGCTGTCATTTGGTAAACGCACAAATAATGATGACTTACCCATGTTATCAACACGTCCAATGGTCCCCTGCTCAGCATAATTCACTGCATATAAGGTATCGTTGTACATGGTTGGTCCTTCAACACCTTGAGTGAACACGTTATCTTTCACAAAGTCTTGGCTATCAATTGCCAATGCAAGCGGCGTACATAAAAAGCTAGTCACAGCAATAAGTGCGTGAAGTCTCATAATCGTCCTTTTAATTATCTAAACTGGTGTATACAGCTAAAATTGGATATTCATTTTCACCAAAAGACAGCGTTAACGAACGTTTTTCTCCGTTATCAAGCTTAACACCGCCACTGAAAGAGGATGGGTGTATTCTTGAGCCATCAGCAAACAAAGCCATAATATGATCAGCTTGTAAAATACGCGAGCCTGACGCTTTATTCTCAACTGTGACAACCGCTAAACGCCTGCCACTTTCACTGCTCATCAACACGCTATGAACAATGCTGAATTCACTTTCTTTTGGGTATCGCCTTGCATCATTTTCAAACGCAAATGCACTTCCTGCTGGCAAAGTAGGATCAACCGACAAAGTCCCTGAATTCGCTTGTGCATTGGTTACAGTAAGCCCCATAACAAGCGCCATTATTATTAAAGAAATACCTTTCATATCAATCCTTTTTGATCAGCTGAATATTTTTTCAGCATACACCGTAATAATACGTGGTGCAAAATGGATTGTTGCTTAACTGCAATTAACCTTCTCTGCTTGGTAACAATTTAATCATTGATTTCTATTGGCGCGCCCGCACCTCTTTATTACACAGAATTAAAAGCTAAGTCATAGGAGCTAAGCATGTCTGATCTTCAAAACCGTCAATATATTCTCGAGTCACGCCCAAATGGCCCTGCAACGAAAAGTAACGTTGCGTTAAAGACAAACTCAGTATCATCACCTAAAGAGGGTGAAGTATTGTTAAGAACGATTTATTTATCTCTTGACCCTTATATGCGAGGCCGCATGAGCGATGCGGAGTCTTATGCAGATCCTGTTGAAATTGGCGATGTAATGGTTGGTGCAACCATCTGTCAGGTTGAGCAATCAGCGCATCCCGATTATAAAGTCGGTGAATGGGTATTGGCTTACACAGGCTGGCAAGAATATGCGATTAGTAATACTGAAGGGCTAATGAAACTAGGTGAAAACCCAGACACCCCTTCTTACGCGCTCGGAATTTTAGGCATGCCAGGGTTTACCGCCTATATGGGATTACTGGATATTGGTGAACCAAAAGCGGGGGAAACGGTCGTTGTGGCAGCAGCAACGGGGCCAGTTGGTGCAACTGTAGGTCAAATCGCAAAAATTAAAGGCTGTAAGGTTGTCGGTGTAGCAGGCGGTAAGGAAAAATGCCAACACGCTGTAGAACACTTAGGCTTTGACGCATGTATTGATCATAAAGCTGACGATTTCGATGAGCAACTAAAAGCCGCTTGTGACCAAGGCATTGATGTTTATTATGAAAATGTCGGTGGTCATGTTCTTGATGCAGTGCTGCCTTTACTCAATACAAAAGCGCGTGTGCCCTTGTGTGGTTTAGTATCACAGTACAATGCAACTGAATTACCACCCGGGCCTGATCGTTTATCGATGCTGATGGGCTTGATTTTAAGAAAACGTATTAAGGTACAAGGTTTTATTATTTTTGATGATTACGGGGATCGCTATGACGAGTTTGCAAAAGACATGCAGCAATGGCTAAAAGAAGGGAAAGTTAAATACAAAGAACACCTAGAAGCTGATTTTGAAAATACACTTGATGCCTTTAACGCTATGTTAAACGGTGAAAACTTCGGTAAAACGGTTGTTCAAGTACAAAAGCCACTGTAATACTGATCCATTCAAATTATGTGGGCGTAGTAAAACCACGCCCACAAAAGGATAACTTATGATTAAACTCCATCATTTAAATAAATCACGTTCAAAGCGTATTATTTGGCTTTTAGAAGAGCTAGGCATTGACTACGACCTTGTTGCTTATCAGCGCAACCCCGAAACGTTTTTAGCTCCTGATGACCTAAAAGAAATTCACCCACTAGGCAAAGCTCCCGTAATTGAAGATAATGGCAAAATTATTACCGAATCAGGTGCCATTACCGATTATTTAATAACAACATATGGTAAAGGCAAATACATGCCAGAACCACAATCTGATAGCTATGTTAGTTACCAGCAATGGCTTCACTTTGCCGAAAGCTCTGCAATGGTGCCTTTTTTATTAAAGCTCTTTATTACAAAAGATGGTTGTAAAACTAACTTTATAGGTGACTATGCTGATAATGAAATTGGTAAAATACTGAGCTATGTGAATCAACAACTAAAAGGTAAACAGTATTTAGTTGATGATACATTGACTGGGGCTGATTTTATGATGTCGTTTGTTATTGAAAAGGTCGCTGAAGCTGGCATGTTGTCACACTTTGCTGAAATAGAGCGCTATTTTGAGCAACTTAAAACGCATGAAAGCTATCATACTGCTAATGAGTTGGAAGAAAAATACGGCAAGTGATATGGCTATGTCACGGATTGAACCCAAAAAGACTTAAGCCTTAATCAACCAACCGATAACCCACTGCGGGCTCAGTTAAGATATGCTTTGGGCTCGCTGCATTTTGCTCGAGCTTTTGCCGTAACTGACCAATGTGTACACGTACATATTCAGGACGATTAATATACTGCTCACCCCACACCTCAGATAAGATAGCGTTATGCGTTAGCACCTTGTCTTTTTGCTGAAATAACAACAGCAATATAGCGTACTCTTTTTTAGTTAGTTTAACTTCTTCAGCGCCTTTACGGACCACGTGCTTATGTGGGTCTATGTGAATATCGCCACATTGCAAAGTTAGACTTGGTGTTGTTTGAGTGCGCAGAAGCACCCGAATACGTGCTAATAATTCGTTTGCGCTAAATGGTTTGGTTAGGTAATCGTTAGCGCCATTATCAAGCGCGGTGACTTTTTCTGTTTCGCCATCCCGTGCAGAAAGTACTAATACAGGGAGCAGACTCCACTGCCTAAACTCCACCAGCCAATCTTGCCCATCCATATCGAGTAAGCCTAAATCAAGTAGCACTAAATCAAACTGCTGCTGGCTTAAAAGTGCAAACGCATCAAGCCCTTTGGCGCACACACTGACTTCATGATTGCTGGCTTTTAGCAGTGTTTTTAAAAAACTTTGCAGAGGCGGTGAGTCCTCTAAAACCAAAATATTAGCCACGGCTGTTACTCCAAATTAATTTAGCTGTTGCCTGCTTTGTCTGCTCATTGAGGGTTAATTCAAAGCGCCCTTGATGACATTTAGCAACTACATCGCAGATCACACTCCCTAAGCCAACTCCTTCATCTTGACTCGTCTCATGCTTACTAGCAAAAGGGTTGATTAACACTATTTGGTATTCAGTGTGTGTTTCAATAAATTGCATACTTGCTGTGCCATCACCATAGCGCGCTGCGTTCTCGAGCATATTGGCAAAGGCAATTTCAAGTAAGGTTTCATCACCAAAGCAGAGACTGTTTGGCTGAGCCTCAATGCTCAATTTAAAGCATTGTAATTGCTGCTGGCGACGTGATTTTGCTTCGCTAACAAGAGTCGAAATAGGCAGTTTTTGCCATTTAATATTCTCAGCTAACTTATTAACTTTACTGAGCTCCATGACTTTATCAAAGTGCTGATTAAGAATTTTACTTTGCTCATAAATATTAGCTGCTTGCTCTTTGATAACCTCAGAGCTTAATTGAATATCATCATCAGCCAACATGCTTGATGCACCCATAATGGTTGCTAATGGCGTACGTAAGTCATGGGATAAACTGCGCAATAAAGTGTTTTTTGACCTCTCAAGCTCCGCCTGCACTTTTATCGCCGCGGATTGCTCACGCAGTAAGGTTTTCTCTTGAACCTGATACAGTAAAGAGCATGCTGTATTCGCCAAAGCAAGTTGCTCAGCATTCAATGTTTTAGCAAATGCAATACCGCCAAATTCAGCTTGTTGTTCGTTTAAATAAATAAACTGCCCAGAGCCCGTTAGCTGCCAGTTACACGCAACCTTTAAATGCGCAGCCATAGTTTTTAAAAACAGCTGCTTTTGTTCCTCAAGGCTATCGAGATCATTGAGCTTTTTAGCTAACTCATACAATAAGCGACTATTACTTGCATGAGCTTGTACATCGCGAACCTTGGTATTGAGCTCCCCAGCGAGGTGGCTTATCACTAAACCCACAATCAGCATCACCAAAAAGGTAACCACATATTCAATATTTTCGATATGAAAAGTAAAATACGGCACCACATAAAACCAGTCAGTGCAGGCAACACTCACTAAGGTGGTAAGCGCGGCCACACGACGATTACTTCGCACCGCAACCCAAGTCACCCACAGCAGCTGTAACATCACAATATCAGTGGTTGTAAACAGTTCTCGAAACGGAAAAATCGCGAGCACCACTACAAGTGGCATCAACACACTTAAAAATGCGGCTTTTAAATACTGTATTTTGAATACTGACTGCATCATCTTTTCACTTATTTTTTGTTCCTATTAGATTAAAGGGTTTTCAATTTTGTCACTATAAAGTTTTTATAAAGTTTTTTTCATTCAGCATAAAATCTTTATAAAGCTTCTGCCATGTCTAAAGACTTCTGTTTTTTTGCCATTAACATTTAGCGCGAACCCACAATAGCGAGAAAAACAATGGCTCAGTTTGCAGTAATCGGATTAGGACGTTTTGGCGTAACCGCCTGTTTAGAACTTTCAAAACAAGGGCACACGGTATGTGCCGCAGATATTAGCGAAAGCACCGTTAATCACTATGCCGACCAGCTCAGTTTTACGGTGGTAGTCGACGCCAGCGATGAAACACAATTAGCGCGGCTCGATTTACCCAGTTGCCAAGCCGTATTGGTGGCCATTGGCGAGAATATTGAAGCCAGTATTTTATGTGTATTGCACTTAAAAAACTTAGGCGTAAAGCAAATTTGGGTAAAGGCCTGTACCAAAAGCCATCATCAAATCCTAAGTAAACTGGGTGTTGAACGCATCATTCACCCAGAAGAAGAAATGGGCGTGAGAGTTGCACAAGCACTTAACTACCCAATGGTTAATCAATATTTCCCGCTTAACCAGTCCACGTTTATTGTTGAACTGGGCATAGATCTGCAGCTTTCAGGTCGCAAAATTGGCTGGCTGCTAAAAGAGCGCAATAGCGATATTAAACCGCTCACACTCCGCCGTGATGATTATTTCAATACTGAGCTGACTAATGACACCGAACTGCGCCACGGCGATAGTCTGGTGCTACTTGGCTCTAAAACTTATTTAACTAAACTAGCAAAACGGTTTCGTGCATTATGATTAACTGGCAAGCCAACGTTTATCCCAAACAATTTAGCGGTGTGAAGTGTCGCAAGCGACAAAAAATTAACCCGCCATTAGTGCTCACTATCGGCTTTATTGTACTAATCATGTTGGGTACGAGTTTACTTATGCTCCCTGTAGCCAGCACCCAACCGATTAGCTGGCTCGAAGCACTATTTACAGCAACCTCTGCGGTTACAGTTACAGGGCTGGTAGTAATAGATACGGGTACTGCACTGACAGTATTTGGACAAAGCGTGGTGATGCTGCTGATTCAAATTGGCGGCATTGGCTTTATGACTGTGGCAGTAATCTCAATATTAAGTTTAGGAAAAACCCTCGGTTTACAACAGCGCTTATTGGCCAGTCGCGCTTTTGACACCAACGATTTAACCTCGGTGATCAAGGTCGCTAAATACGTTTTAGTCTATTCATTAATTATTGAATCCGTAGCGTTCTGCTTATTATTTATCAGTTGGTTTGATGATTATGGTTTAGTAAAAAGTGCTTACCACAGTTTGTTTTATACGATTTCTGCATTTAATAATGCAGGCTTTGCCTTAAGTGGCGATAGCTTATCTGCGTTCAAAGGGGATGTGACCGTAAACTTAGTGATCACAGGCTTATTTATTATCGGTGGTTTAGGTTTCACGGTACTAATTGATATTTACAAACAAAAACGTTGGTCATCACTATCAACCAATACACGCCTAGTATTAATTGCGACTTTAGTGATCAACAGCACCGCTTTTTTACTCATCTTTTTATTTGAACACGCAAACCCTGCTACATTGGCACCACTTACAACTTCAGAGCAAATACTGACCGCATGGTTTCAAGCAGTAACACCTCGTACCGCAGGATTTAATACTTTACCGATCGATGCCTTAAGCCAAGATTCTACGCTACTAACCATGCTGCTTATGGTGATTGGCGGTGGCTCAGTCAGTACGGCGAGCGGCATAAAACTAGGCACCTTTGTGATCTTAATTTTAGCGATGCGCAGTTATTTAAAACAGCAAACAACAGTCACTGTTTTTAACCGCCAGTTGAGCGACAAGCTCGTGATCAAGGCATTAAGCGTCATGATACTGTACTTATTTATCGCCTTTATTAGCATTATGGTTATTGCCAAGCTTGAACAAGGCTCGTTACTGGATATCACCTTTGAGGCAATTTCGGCACTCAGTACCGTTGGTCTTTCACGGGGTATTACGGGTGATTTAAGCGCACCTAGTCAGCTCATTATCATACTGCTGATGTTGATAGGCCGAGTTGGCCCACTCACGTTTGCATATTGTTTTGCTCGCCAGCACAGCCAACCTTTGACCTACCCTACTACCAGTATTCAAATTGGCTAAGTGTACAGTTATGACACTTTTTAGCGTTAAAGCTGTACACCTAAAGCCCTGCTACAACTGCTGTAGCAGGGCTTTAATGTCACTGTATCGTTGCTGCTCGCAAAGGCCAAAACCTGATAGCTGCCTGACTTTATTACGGGTAAATAAAGGCACGCTCATGCCCGCTAAAAAACGGCACTGGGTGTCGATGCTGACATCACTAACCCCTTTATTTGCTAAGTGCTGTTTAAGCTCTGTAACTTTACTGGCAATCACATTTTGCTCAGGCATTTGATGCACTAATGAATAGCTAAGCTTTACTTGCTGGCCTCTACACACTGAACAATGGCCACATTGCTGGGGTGCATTCTGGTCATCAAAATAGCGAGCTAAGTTATAACTTAAGCAGCTATCAAGTTCAAAAAAGCGTACTAAAGTGGCGATACGTTTAATTTCGGCCTGTTCTTTTTCGATAAAATATTGGTGAAGTTGCGGTGCTAAATCAGCGTGGCTTATTACCGAATTATTCACCTCATACACTTGCGTAATACGTTTAGTTTCAAGGGCAATATGACCTTTTTCGGCCAAATAATCGAGCGCTGCAACCACACGTTTTCTATCAACTTGAGTGGCACGGGTTAACGCATCAAAATTAAGTGTGCCCCAAATTTTCTTAAATTCGGTGTGTTTGAATACCTGTTGTAAAAACGCTTGTCGATCAGCATCAAACTGGCTAAGTAGCTGGTTTTGATCCGTTAAAAACTTATATTTAAAATCGGCGTAATAGGCATATAAAGGCGTAATAGCCCCTTGCATTTCTAACTGCACTAGTAAGGTTTTTAACGCTAAAGCACGAATATTACTTTCGCTCGATAAGCTGTATTCTTGCATTTCCCACTGGTTGTTCGTTTGTACGTTACGAATGTTATTAATGACATACTCAATCCCACTTTGCTCTGGCGTGTCGGCATAAACAAAGTTCTCAACGGTATTTAAGCCATCTAAATTTGCCAGAGTAAAACAATTTGACGGCGCACCATCTCGCCCTGCACGGCCAATCTCTTGGCTATAATTTTCAATCGATTTTGGCAAATCATAGTGGATCACATAACGAATATCAGACTTATCAACGCCCATCCCAAAAGCAATGGTTGCCACCACGATATTGATTTTACCCGCCATAAAATCATCTTGAATTTGCCAGCGTTTATCATCCTCAAGGCCAGCATGATAGGCCACCGCATGAAAGCCTGCTCCCCTCAAGCCTTCGGCTACTTGCTCGGCGGTATGTTGTAAGGTGACATAAACAATCCCAGCCCCTTGTTGGCTGGCTATAATACTTGCTAACTGCTGAGGTTTTTCTTGGCTTGCAACACTGAGCACTGATAAATCGAGGTTGCTTCGGTAAAAGCCAGTTTGCACTACACATTCTGGGGCAATAGCAAAACGCTCACACATATCACGCTTTACTTTTTTAGTCGCTGTAGCAGTGAGAAGTAATACCAGTGGAATATTAAGCTCTTCACGATAGCGCGGCAGTTTTAGGTAATCAGGCCTAAAGTTGTGACCCCATTCAGATATACAGTGCGCTTCATCAACCACCAGCATCGAGATAGGCACTTGTTTAATAAATTCACGAAAGCGCTCATTCTTAAAGCGCTCCACTGAGACCATTAAAATTTTCACCTTCCCCGCACGCACGTCGCTCATTACCGTATGACTTTGCTCACTGGTTTGGCTTGAATCTAGGCTTGCCGCATAGATGCCTTTACTGTTTAAAAAACTAATTTGATCTTTCATCAGCGCCAATAATGGCGACACGACTAAGGTCAAATTAGGTAAATGCATAGCTGTTAATTGATAACACAACGACTTTCCCGAGCCAGTTGGGAAGATAGCCAACGATGATTGCTGATTTAATAACTGCTCAATGGTTTGTTGCTGGCCTTGGCGAAATTCATCAAAGCCAAAGTACTGATTTAGCGATGCATGTAGTGACGTAGTCATCCTGATCCCTTCGTTCATTTCCTTTATTCTGAAATGATAGGTGTTTAAAAAACTGATATACCATACTAACGCGTTTCCTGTTATCGCCCAAGCATGTAAATAGGATAAAAAGCGCCACATTGTTCTTAACTTTTGCTGACAAAACAAGCAAAAAGGCGCACAATAGAGCCGTTGCCATGGGGTATTGATGGATGGATTTGCAATACCTAAGCGCTTTTTCGCAAGAGTGTTTAGGTATTATACTTTTGAGGGCAATGCAATGATTAACCAACCTCCTAAAATCGTGATAATCGGTGGTGGCGCTGGTGGCTTAGAGCTAGCAACACAATTAGGACACAAACTCGGGAAAAAACGCCAAGCAGAGATACTTTTAATCGATAAAAACCGCAGCCATATTTGGAAGCCGTTACTTCATGAAGTAGCGACGGGGTCGATTGATGCCGATTTAGACGGCGTTGTATACTCAGCTCATGCAGCAAAACATCATTATAATTTTCAACTCGGCAGCTTTTGCCACTTAGATCAAACCAATAAAACCATTACTTTAAGCGAATTAAAAGACGAGCTTGGCCACCGAATTTTACCCGAGCGCCAAGTCAGCTATGACTACCTCGTACTTGCCATAGGCAGTGTGAGTAACGACTTTAATACCCCAGGGGTCAACAAGCACTGTTTTTACCTTGATTCAAACCAACAAGCTGAACGCTTTCAGCATGCTCTACTCGATAACTTCACCCGTTTACATCAAGATGACGACCCTCTGCACTCCTTAACTATTGCCATAGTGGGTGGTGGTGCAACGGGGGTTGAACTGTCGGCAGAACTTTATCATGTATCAGACATGCTAAAAATGTATGGCCTTAATAAAATGACCGCCAAACGCTTACACATTGATTTAATTGAAGCGGGACCGCGAATTTTACCCGCTTTACCCGAGCGCATTGCAAACTCAGCTAAACGCGAGCTAGTTAAGTTAGGAGTAACAGTACGCGAAGGCACCCAAGTAAAAGAAGCCACAGAAAACAGCTTTATCACCAAAAACGATGAACATATCAACGCCGATATTATGGTTTGGGCTGCGGGTGTAAAAGCCCCTGATTTCATTAAAGACATTGGTATTTTTGAACTTACCCGCAATAACCAAATTAAGGTAAATCAATACCTGCAAAGTAGTGTTAACGACGACATTTTTGTGATTGGTGATTGCTGTGCATTTACCCAAGAAGATGGCTCACAGGTGCCACCAAGAGCACAATCAGCTCATCAAATGGCACAATGTGTTGAAAAAAACCTCATTGCCACACTTAAAAACCAGCCACTGAGTGCGTTTACCTACAGTGACCATGGCTCTTTAGTCAACTTGTCACGCTACAGCACGGTCGGTAGTTTAATGGGTAACTTAACCAGTAATAGCTTTTTCATTGAAGGAAAAATAGCGCGCTTTATGTATATTTCGCTCTACCGTATGCATCAACGTGCGATTCACGGCAGCGCTAAAACCTTTGCACTGTGGATCAGTGAAAAAGTTCTGCGGGTTGTAAGGCCGAAGATGAAGCTTCACTAAACCAAATAGGCACTATTGAGCTGTAAAATTAACCTATCGGTTTACGGCTCATAAGCGTATAATGCGCTCTTTTTGTGGGGCGCAAAAATTGAATATTATTACTCTGAGCGTTTTATCGCTTGCAATGTCGACTGATGCTTTTGCAGCTTCAATCACTAAAGGCAGTACACTTAAAAACCCGCGAATTCTCAGTGCAATTAAACTTGGGTTACTGTTTGGCTGTATTGAAGCTATCGCGCCGATTATTGGTTGGCTTATCGGTAGTGCCGGTGCTGACTACGTGGAAGCCTTTGATCACTGGATTGCATTTGTACTACTCGTTGGTCTTGGCGTTCACATGTTGCTTGAAAGCCGTAAAGAGGATGACGATGACGAAAAGGAACTTGCACCCAATACCAAGCGCTCTTTTATTGCAACATTACTAACGGCTGTTGGCACCAGCATAGACGCCATGACAGTCGGCATTAGCCTTGCCTTCATGAAAGTAAACATTTACTTAGCGGCAGCAATGATAGGTCTTGCGACGACCATCATGGTGACAATTGGCTCGCTACTTGGCAATGTAATGAGTGGCTGGGTTGGCAAAAAAGCCGAAGCCATTGGCGGTATGGCACTTATCTTGATTGGTTGTGGCATCCTTTATAGTCATACTTATGCTTAATTAAGTAACTCTTCAAAATCAGCCTTGGGCATAGGCTTGTAAAATAAGTAGCCTTGTCCAAGCTTGCACCCTAACTCTAATAAGCTAGTTAAGTGTTGCTTCTGTTCAATCCCTTCTGCGACTATTTGTAAGTTTAGTGAATGAGCCAAGCTTGAAATAGTTCTTACAATATCCATACTCTGGGTATCATTACACATATCTTTGACAAACGATTGATCTATCTTCAACACATCCACTGGGAACATTTTTAAATAGGACAGACTGGAATAACCTGTGCCGAAATCATCAATCGCAATTGTTAACCCAAGTGATGCTAAATCATTGAGCATTTTTTTCGTTTCTTCAAAATCATGCATTAAAGAACTTTCGGTTACCTCTAGCTCTAACAATTCGCTCGGTAACCCAGTGCTTTTAAGTATTTCTGAGACAATTCTGCAAAAGTTTTTATCTGTAAACTGTTTGGCAGCAATATTCACAGCCACTTTAATATTGTGTCCTCTATCAAACCACTCCTTAGCAGCTACACAACTTTGCTTTAGAACAGATTCTCCCAGTGTAAGTATCAACCCTGTCTCCTCCGCAAGTGGGATAAATTCGATAGGTGAAACAAGGTGGTTTTCTTGATCACGGATCCGAACCAAAGCCTCTACTCCAACAATTTGTTGAGTAGATAAAGCTAGTTTTGGTTGGTAAAAAACCTCAACCTTATCTTGCTCTATCGCAGTCCGTAAAAGCTTTTCAACTCTTTGTCGCTGTTTAAACTGATATTCTAAATCATCAGAGTAATAACAAAAACGGTTTCGTCCTTGCTCTTTTGCTCGGTACATAGCGGCATCAGCATGAGTCATCATTTCCTCCGCCGTGTTCGAATCAGTCGGGTTAATGCTGACCCCAACACTAACTGACAAGGTGTATGCTTGGTTATCCAACCGAAAAGGTTGGCTCATTGTGTCAATAATCTCTGATGCTATCGCATCAACAGCTGTTGTAGCTTTGACTTCTGGAATTAAAATAACGAACTCATCACCACCAATACGTGCCAGTGTCATACTTAAATCAATTAGAGACTCCAGTCGTTTTGCAACGTACTTAATAATTAAATCCCCTTGATGATGGCCAAGTGTGTCATTTAAATATTTAAAATGATCTATATCGATTAGGATTAAGGCAATTTGTTTTTGTTTACCACTTGCTACCTTACAAGCATGCAAAACCCTATCGTGGAGTAAAATACGATTTGGCAAGTCAGTCAGTAAGTCATGATTAGCTAAATGACTCATTTTTACAGCCATTGCGACTGACTCACTTACATCGTGAAAGACAATAATTCCGCCAATTATACGTCCGGCCTCGTCACGAATAGGAGCTGCGGAATCTTCTACTCGGTAAACTCTGCCATCCAAGTCTGTTAGTTGAGTATTTAATGCCATAGCAACTACTCGCTGCTCTCGTAAAGCAACGGTAATTGGGTTAACTGATTTTTGAGTGGTGGTTGCATCACAGAGGTTCATTACTTCGTCAATATGCCGCCCCTTAGCATCTTGAGCAACCCAACCTGTCAACCTTTCAGCAATAGGGTTCATAAAATGAATAATTGCGTTTTTATCCGTTGCAATGACAGCATCACCAATCGAGTTAAGCATCACCTTTAGGCGTTCTGATTCATTTGCCAATAGAGCTTTTGTTCGCTTTATAGAAGTAATATCCGTTAGCGTTAAAATAACGCCCATCACTTGATTAGCTTTTAACCTGAGATGAATATGCGCACGAACATACTCAATATTATTTCTAGGCTTTTCAAATTGAATATTGACCACTTCTTCATTAATACGCTGCTCCAAACAACGATGAAAAGCCTTGTATAAGTCCGATGGTAGGATATCTTTCGCCTGTTGCCCGAGCATCTTTTCACCGTCCATAGCAAACCAACGGCTTTGCCCATTATTATTAAATAAGTTTTCTTCTTGTAAAGACCAATACGAAATATAAACAGGAACCTGTGAGACAAGCGTAGAAATATCGTACTTAGCAGCACGAATTTGTGCTTCTTGTTGTTTTAGTTTTAAGTGGTTAATAACACGCAAGCGGCAAATTTTTATATCAACAGGCTTGTGGATGAGGTCAATTCCACCAATTTCATAACTTTGGCACTCAAATATCTTGTCATTGTAAGATGAAACAAAAATCACAGTGCAATACGCAGTTTTTGGATTGTTCTTCAGTCGCTTACAAACCTCAAAGCCATTCAAATTTGGCATTTCAATATCAAGTAAAATTACGTCAGGTTGCAGCTCAAATGCTTTTTCAATAGCATCAATTCCATTGTCACAGCATATGACGGTACCTAAATCACTCAATGCTTCAGTCATAATTAGCAAGCTGCTTGGTTCATCATCAACAACAAGAATCTTGCCCAGACTTTTTTCATGGGAAGAAAATAACAAAACTATCACCCCGTAAAAGTTCATAAAAAAATTCTAGTTCTAGCCTGTGAGTACTGCCAGAAAAAAGGTAAAAAATTTCATTCTTTAGTTGTATAAAATGCAAAAATACAGTCTATGCTTTAATCAATGTATTCAAAACTAATGCTTAGTAACCTTTGAACATAAACACTAATTTAAGCCTAGATGAAGCTGTCATATTAATTGTTGATGACGAACCAATTAACGCGACTGTCATTGAGAGTTTGTTATCACCCTATAAAACACAGATCGTTGACTGTGGCAAAAAAGTGTTATCAATGTGTGATAAGTTCAAGCCAGACCTAATTTTACTAGATGTCGTGCTAGGTGATATGAGCGGTCTTGAGGTGTGCAAAACTCTCAAGGCCCATCCACTTTATAGCCACATTCCAGTTATTTTTATTACTGCAATTTTAGATCAAGAAGATCAAAATAAGTGCTGGCAAGCTGGAGGGATCGACTTTGTCCCAAAACCAGTTTACGGCGCCACTTTACTAAACAGAGTAAAAGTCCATCTGACACTTAAAAAACAAACCGACTTACTAAAATGCCTCTCTCAACGAGATAGCCTAACGGGGCTCTATAACCGTCGCTACTTGCAAGAGGCTTTAAAACAAAACATTCGACTAGCAAAAAGAAATAACTCTGCACTATCGGTATTAATGATTGATATAGATTGGTTTAAGCAATACAACGACTTATTTGGTCATCAGCAAGGTGATTTATGTCTCAAACAAGTCGCAAACGAAATCCAAAATAGTCTAAATAGGCCAACTGATACCGTCATTCGTTATGGAGGGGAAGAGTTTTTATGTGTTCTGCCCGACACAGATATGCAAGGTGCAACGTTCATCACCAAAAAACTACTCTCTAATATCTGCAAGTTAAACATAGAACACCCAAAAGCTAGCGCTAAAATCATCTCAGTAAGTATTGGCTGTACTACACTCATAGATCATCATCTAGAGCTCAATTCGGATAGCCTTATCAGATGTGCCGACACAGCCTTATATCAAGCAAAAAACCAAGGGAGAAACCGCTGTGTATGCTTACCTGCAAAACCCTGCACCATCGCATAAGCTAAACACTTTGCCTTACGTATTTAATACCAAGAGGTAAACTAGAACATGGACTACTCAGTACTACATAAGACAGCAAAAGCAACATCAGAAGGTCGATATTTACTCCCTCTTGCAGTGCTTTTTATAGTTGCTATATTATGCTTCGCTATCTTCTTCTTTGAACTTCAGCTAAGCAAAAATATCGACAACTCAATAGAAGAGAAACTAAGAGAATCAAGCACTGCTATAAATAGCCAAGTCCAAGAGAACATCACCAAATACAAAAACGACTTACACTTTTTATACTCCACACCTCCAATTGCAGGCCTAGCAAGAGCAGCAGCTAACAGTGGTAATGATCCTCTTGATAAGACCACCGCTGAGCAATGGAAAAAAAGACTTGAGACTATTTTTGTAGCATTTTTAAAATCCAACTTAGAATATGAACAGCTAAGGATAATAAGCACTCAACAGACAGGACAAGAGTTGATTCGGGTAGATAGAGCTGCAGGCGGTATTGTCGTAAAAGCACAAAATCAACTACAAAACAAAAGAAGCCGTGATTACTATCAACAAAGCGCTGACCTTTCTCAAGGAGAGATGTACTTATCAACCATCACTCTTAATCGAGAGTACGGTAAGTTAGAATTTCCATACAAACCAATGCTGCGTATTGCATTACCTATTTTTAATGATGACATGGAGCGCTATGGGTTAATCATTGCAAATATAAACATAAAGCTCTTGTTTAACTCTTTAAATGCCATGGTTCAGCGGCCTAACTCTTTAATTTTAACTGACAGCAAAGGCTACTTTCTCATTCACCCAAATAGTGATTTAGAGTTTAGCCGAGATCTGATGCCAACAAAAAGGTGGAATACGGTTTACAAGTCAGAGCCAACAACACATACAAAGTTAATGAGCATCAGCGCTAATACGATAGGTGAAAAACCTAGTGAAGCACTCAGTAAACGCATTCCACTTACAGGTGATTTAGAAAATGGTTTCATTGATGCGCATCTGGTCATCTCCGATGATAATATAAGCAAAATGGAGCTAGAGCAGCGAACTGGAGCCTACCTTTTCCTCCTAGGTATTTCGATAACTTTAATCATCATATTAAGCTTTGTTAATCGCAATTTAAAACGTAATAGGGAGCTTGCTGAAGCACGAGCAGTATCATCGGCTATTATTAGCGGCTCAAAAGATGCCATTATAGGTGTGAATAACATCGGGTTAGTATCAAGCTGGAATAGAGCTGCCTCAGAGCTATTTGCTTTACAGCGTGAGCAAGTTATAGGGACGAATATAAACAAACTCACATTGCTCCCTAACATCGACATTCAAAAGCAATGTAATGAATTAAAAATCAATCGAAAACAACATACAATAGAGCTTGAATATCAACCTGAAAATAAGCCTCCTGTAAATCTAGCCCTCGCTTTTTCTGCCATAATTGATGATCATTACCAGCATAATGGAACCGCTATAATCATACGTGATATAACCGTAGAGAAGGTAGCAAACGACAAAATTAAACAAGCTAATAATGAGCTAGAAATAAAAGTTGCCAAGCGGACAGCAGATCTAGAAAAAGCGAGTAAAATTAAAAGTGCTTTCATTTCAAATATTAGCCATGAGATGCGTACTCCATTAAATGGCATCATTGGTACTTTGAACCTAATAAAACGTGAATCACTGACTAACCAGCAGCAACATTATTTAGAAATGACAGAAGTCAGTGTTAATAGTTTGAACGTGTTAATTAATGACATTCTCGATTTATCCAAAATTGAAGCCGGTAAACTCGACCTTGATCACAGAGCTTTCAACCCCATAAAACTTTTTGAAAGCTTAAGTGGAAGCCTAGCCATAAAAGCACAAGAAAAGAATCTAGAGTTCATTTTAGATATAACCGGCATCGAATATTGTTCAATAGTTACCGATCCTCACCGCTATTCTCAAGTACTGACAAACCTGATTAATAACGCAATTAAATTCACTAAAGCTGGATTTATTAAAGTAGTCGCGACTACCACACGCATTGACGATGAAATTATATCGCTCAGCTGTTCAATTCAAGATACGGGCATAGGGATTCCTCTGGAAAACCAAAACAAGTTATTTAATGCTTTTACACAAGCTGATAATAGCGTGGCAGCTCAATATGGCGGTACGGGGCTTGGTTTATCTATTTGTAAACAACTCGCAGTCCTGCTAAACGGGCAAATTAGCTTTGAGTCAAGTGAGGGGAAAGGAAGTACATTTAACTTCATTATTAATTTGAATAGTCACGAAGCGCAAAAACGTCAACCTCACCAGCGATTACAAAACAGAACCATTGCTTTATCAGTCAAACAACCAGAGCTTAAATCAAGCATTGAAAAACTAATAACTCAACATGGAGGGCAGCTGTCAGAGGTAACGATTGAAAATTTTGAACTAAATGAAGAGAAACCTTTCGATACCCTCATTTTAGAACCAGCTCATCCGTTATTTACTAAATTAGACAGTCTTTGTGAACATTTACCAGATTACTGTTTACCCTTTAAACTTGTGCTACTTGTCAATCCAACTGAGCCTGCACCTCAAACTAAATACAGCTCTTTCATCCGTATATCAAAACCAGTTCTAACCTCAGAGTTTTTGCTAAAACTAGTTGATGAGCGACTATTGCCCCCCTCTTTTCAACCAGAAGATAAACCAATGCGTCGTGAAACTGATTCACAAGTAAATATTGATCTTGATATTGCCGGTGCAAAGGCTCTTATTGTTGATGATAATGAAATAAATGCTGCCGTAGCAAAGGGCACGCTTGCAAATTTAGGTATTCAATTTGAAATAGCTTCCAATGGACAACAGGCTATTAACATTTTAGCTCAAACGGCTGAGGATGAGCCATTTCATTGTGTACTCATGGACTGCCAAATGCCCATTTTGAATGGTTACGAAGCAGCCGCACAAATTCGAAAAGGAAGTGCTGGTGAACACCATATTGACATCCCTATAATCGCAATGACAGCAAATGCAATGCTTGGTGAACGCAAAAAGTGCTTACATGCAGGTATGAATGACTATATAACCAAGCCCATAAGTGCCGACAAATTAATTACCACAACGGTAAAGTGGATTGCTTCTAATTACCCAAAAAACAACCTTAAGACCGAAACAAAAGCACCTTATGACTCAGTTGAGCTATCACATATAGAACAAACATCGCAGACAAAAAACGAAGAAAAGCTTCATTGGGATAAAGAGGCTGCCCTAAGCCGCTTAATGAATAATGAAGTGCTACTTAACAAAGTCAGTAAGATGTTTTTAGACAGCTCACAAATTAAGATAACCACCCTTACTCGTGCTATAAAAGATAAGGATTATCACGCTATAGCGACAACAAGCCACACATTAAAAGGTGCATGTGGTGATGTAGGCGCAGCAAAACTACATAAGCATTTCACCGAACTCGAAGTACTCGCTGCAAGCAAAGAGGATCATTTAAAAGATATTCAATTAAAACTGCTCGATATTGAAAGAGATTACAAGACTCTACTTGATATCTTACAGAAGCACACCGTAGCAAAGGTAAGCTAGCTTATCTAAATAAAAAACGGGTTTTGCATGCAAAACCCGTTTTTTATTGTTAGTAACATAATTTGTCTTCAAATTTTAACAAATGCCTTGTATGTTATGACAAACCACTAAAGGAATGACGCTATGACCCCTAAAACGCTGATTTTCAACTTTGATGGCACTGGCAGCGAACCCCGTGATGCAGAGCAATTTAGCGCAGCACATTTCAAAGAAGATGCCAGTATCTCTAACATACTTAAACTTCACTTATTATTTGGCGGCGCACTAAATAGTGAGCCAGAAACACCATTCCCTAATCAAATTAGTTTTTATTATCAAGGTATAGGCACACAAGGCAGTCGTTTTAAACGCCTTTTCAATCAAGCTTTAGCACCTAGAGGAGATGATGTTGCCAGTATCTTAAATCGCGCCATTAATGACTTTAAAAGCTATTACACTGTTGGCGATAAAGTACTGCTCACGGGGTTTAGTCGTGGCGCAGCGTTAGCACGGCGTTTTGCTAAATGCCTTGAGCCACTTATTAGTGATGATGTTTACTTATGTGTATTTGATACTGTTGCATCAATAGGGTTTTCTAAAGTTACAAAAGCAACCCGTGGCGCTGAGCATGTGATTTTTGAAAACTATACATTAGCGACAAATATTAAAGCCGCCCTTCATTGTGTTGCACTTGATGAAAAACGCAGAGCTTTTGAACCAACGCTTATTAATAAAGCGCCCCATGTTGAAGAAATTTGGTTTGCTGGTGCCCATTCCGATGTAGGCGGTGGTTACTATCGTGACGGTTTAGCCGACATTTGCCTACGATATGCAATTGAGTGGTTAATTGAACAAACAGTTGCACTAAACCTTTTAACCAGCGCAGACATCAACTACAACACGTTACTTCCACAAGAGCATCGAAACTTAATTGCACAAGACGATGTCACCGTTACGCCCGACCCACTAGCACTCAGTCATCAACAAAACTATTTTTGGTTCAATCCGTTATTCAAACTCGTTGATCGTGAATGTTGTGTACTTATTGAAAACGAACAAAGCGACCACCCGCCAACTATTCACCATACTGTCGCACATAGGATCAACCGCTTAACAAGCTATCGTCCTGAGTCACTTAAAAGCCTAACCTATAACGTACTTTATAACGATGGCAACCTGCTAAAATTTAAGGGGTTATGCCAACATATTGCGCTTGATAAGCAAAATATGACTGTGCTTAGTATTGGTCAAAGCAAGGATGTTTTAGTGTATGGTTCTGAAAAATACAATCACACGGGTGTTATGTTAGAGCAAGGTGGCACCTATCGTTTTACGCCTTACCCTGATCAAATTTGGTATGACGACGGTATTAGTTGCGGCCCAGGCGGCTGGCATCGCGATAATATACAACTGGGCGTGAAAGAAATTCCAATGGCATTACTCGAGCCATTTCGACGTTTAGCGCACGCACAATGGTTTGCACTCATTGGCGCAATTGATAACAACGATGAACACCTTTTCGAAATCGCAGAAGGTGCCGATATCCGTATAGCAAAATCAGGTGAGTTTTGCCCATTTGCAAACGATCTTGATCGCTTTTATGGGGCAAATGCTGGGCGTATAAAGCTGCGTGTTACTCGTCTTGGCTAAAGCTTTTAATATGCTCAGCTATCAAGCCTGTAATGGTTTGTTGGTGTGCAATGATGGTGTTGTTTATTCTAGTACGCTCAGACTCTGTTAAGGTTGTTTTGCTGAGCATAAACGACACCCAATTATCGTTAATAATATAATCATGAAGCTCAATTCCCTTTAAGTTAAGGGACTCTATAAGGTAAAGACCTGCAAGCTCGTCATCTATAAAAAAGTCGACTCTTTTTGCTAATAACATACCTAAACGTTGTTGCAATTTAGGTACCGCCATAATTTGATTTTTAAACATTTTGATTCGGCTAAGCGTTGTAAACTCTTCACCGTAGTAGCTACCACTATTAATTAAAATAACCTGACCTTTGAGTAATAATCCTTTTAGGCTAAGTGCCGCATACTCTTTTTTTGGATACCAAAATAATCGCATCACCTCTCTTCTATAAGGCTCTGAAAAGTAGCTAAATTGAGCACGCTCCTCACTAAAACTTGCAGCGGGAAGTAAGTCGACTTTACCTGAGCGCAGCTCAGCAAAGCCACGCTTTGAAGACGGGAGTAAAACAAATTGTGTGCAAAACCCAGATTTACTTAATACAAACTCAGTGATCTGGATATCAATACCAGAAAACGTTTTATCACGAATAAGCACATAAGGTGCCCATTGCTGAGATATTCCAACCTTTAACGTGCGTTCACAACCAAGCGCTTTTGTAAAAAGCAAAATCGAACAAAGCAGAATACACACTTTTAACTTCATCAATATACTTATCAGCAGCTATGGTTAATCATTATCAAAGTATGGTTGATAGTAAGTAAAAGGCCAAAATAAACGTCCAAGTATGAAAAAAGCAGCCTTACGGCTGCTTTAGAGGGAAATCACATTATCATGAAACGCATTCAAATGTGGCTAAAAAACACTTAAAGTGCTTTCCATACATCAGCACTGCCTGGCTCGTCTCCTTGAGTCCACCACTTCGCTTCGTATTGAGTACCTTGGTGAGTCACTTGGTCGCCGCTGTTATAAGTGCCTGCTGCTTGCCAAATTACACCACCATTTGCATCTGTAGGCTGTGAACTTGCTTCCCATACGCCACCTAGATCTGGACGATCACCTTGTGTCCACCATTTAGCAGTATATAAAACACCGTTATACATCACAGTATCACCACCCACATAAATGGCAGCTTCATCCCATGTTGTATTACCAGGAGGATTAGTCGTACCTGAGTCTGTCACTGTCACGTTGAAGCTGACTGATGTAACTGCTTGACCATCGCTTACCTCAACCGATACAGGGTAGGTTGTATCAGCAGTAACACTAGCTGCCTGCAAACTCACATTTGCACCAGAACCTACTAACGTCAGGCCTGCAGGTACAGTCCAATTATAAGTAAGGGCATCGTTATCTGCATCTGTTGCAGAAACTGAGACGGCTACGCTTGCCTCTTCTGCAACTGTTTTGTCAGTAATAGCTGAAACAACAGGCGCTGAGTTTCCACCTGTACCAGGCGCAACGACATTGACTGTCACGTTACGGCTTACACTTGCTTTGCCATCAGATACTGTCACTGTTGCAATATATCGCGTATCAACAGTGACCGATGGTGCTGTAATCGCAAGCGTATTTGAGTTTGATCCCGAAACTGTAAGTGCATTATCAGCAGTCCAGCTAAAGCTTAGAGGGTCGTTATCAGCATCTGTTGCTGATGCACTGACTGAGACAGTTTCACCCGCATTCACTGTAACTGAACCTGACACAGAGACAACAGGTGCATTGTTAGTCGGCTCAGTCACGGTACCACCTAAACCTTCATGCATTGCATTTAGGATATCACCGTTATCCGCATCAATTTCCCATGCAAATAAACCACCTAGGTTATGTTGGTTAACATAGTTACCTTTTGCGATAACTGATGCAGGGCTATCATATGTGATGAGTTTACCGGTAGAACGATTCCAAACATACGCGCCTTTTGCTTGTTCATCATAACCAACTTCAAAGCCGTTTATACCCGTACCCGATGCACCAATCATGTGTGCTTTAATGCCTTTATAATCGATTACACCATCTTCCCACACACCTTGTGCGTTACTGCCTTTTAATGGACCCGATCCTGTTGCAGTCATTGGATTACCATCAATGGTTGTGCCCGCAGGGTAAACACCTTCCCAACCACGGCCATACATTGCTGTACCAACAACAATTTTCTTCGATGGAACATTTTGCGCAAGCAGTAATTGAATTGCGTTATCGGTTGTGTAAGCAGGGCCTTTATAAGGAACACCACCAGCATCTACACCCGTACCATCACATTGGCCTGGGCGGAAATGCGTACCACAATAAAGTGCTGTTTGGTGACCTGTTACACCACTCCACGCACCATAGAAGTCATACGTCATGGCAAAGATATAATCCATGTACTGGCTCGCGGCTTGATAATCAACATCTTCAATTTTATCGTAGCCAGCACCAATTGCAGAAGTAAGCTCATATTGACGGCCAGTTTCAGCTTCTAGCTCATCAAGCATGATGCGAAGCTCTTGCATCAATGCAACATATGCAGGACCATCAGCGACAGGATCACCTAAATTAGGGTTTGCGCCGTCACCACCTGGGAATTCCCAGTCAATATCAACACCATCGTAGAATTTCCACGTTTTTAAGAACTCTTTCATCGAGGCGACGAAGGTGTCACGATTTGCCTTGTTAGTGAAATACGCGAATGGGTCTGATAACGTCCAACCACCCACTGATGGTAAGATTTTTAAATCAGGATAACGCTGTTTTAGCGCCATTAACTGTGAATATGTACCACGGATTGGATCATTAGCATCAACACCCGGAAGTGCTTTTTGAACAGCAGCCCATGGATCATGAATAACCACTTCAAAATCCTGCGAACCAGCACAAGCGGTATTTAACGCATTTTTAGGTCCACCGGTCAGTGAGTCATTCGGACCACAAATTGGAATAAAGCCATATAAAATGTGCGTTAAGTTTTGGGCAGGAATATTCGTTACATCGAAATCACGACCGTAAATGCCCCATTCAACAAAGTAAGCACCAGTGACTAATCCTTGCTTTGTACCAATATTTTTATTGTTTGGATCATAATCCATAGGCAATGGAGCTAAATGTGCGCCGTCGGTATCAGCAATAACAATTGGTTTGCCTTCACTGCGCGCACAAGTCGTGCCGCCTTCACAAAGCTCGACATACATAGTATGACGACCGGCTTTATTATAAGGGAAACTAATTACACCACTTTTAGTACCCGCTGCAAGCGTGCCTTCGTTTACCAGCATATTGTCAAAATACACTTTATAACTGTCGCCACCATCACCACTCCATGCATTCCACTGTACATTAATGGTCACTTGTTCAACACGATTCACAAGGCTTTTATATGATCCTGTCCCTTCTAAATTCACCTCAACAAATGAGTATTCTTGTGGCTCCCAATTAAGAACAGGGGTTGAAGGAACAGCACTTGCTGCACTTGCGAATAATGCAACACCAATGGCTGCGCTTAGTTGTTTTATATTCATGATTCTCTCTTTCTCTATTTTTATTAAGCTTTACGCTGTATTGAAAAGTTTGAACTACAAAACTTTAGATTTCTGTCCATACTTGGCTTTCACTCGGTACATCACCTTGAGTCCACCATTGTGCGCGATAGCGCTTTCCTTGATAGGTTACTTCGGCACTGCCCTGATAGGCTTTGCCACTCGTCCATTGTTCAGATGCTGTACCCGCTTCAAGCTGCCATGCATCACTGCTGTCAGGCTGTGCACCTTGATTCCACCACTTGGCACTGTAAATTCCACCGCCAAAACTGACTTGATCGCCGGTGTTATATTGGCGCGTGCTATCCCACGTAGGTACGCTTGGTTCGGTAGGTGTTGTGTTGGTGTCTAGCACATTCACAACAAAACGTGTTTGAGTGGTTAATTCACCGTCTGATACCGACGCTGTCACTGTGTAGCTAGTATCGCTATTAACCTCTGGCGCGACGATGGTGATATCAGCTCCAGTGCCTGTAAAACTCAGTGGTGCAGGTATATTCCAGCTATAAGTTAATGCGCTTTGTTGATCATCAAAGGCATGCAAATGCACTTTCGTACTGCTATTTTCATTAACTTGTAAATCATCGGGTTGATGAACAATGGGGGCTGTGTTTTCAGGTGCAGCTTGTACACTTAATGCAAAGCTGTAGTTTGCATTGGTTGCAAACACTTGATTTGTTAGTACATCGTTGGCATTAAAGGCAATACTGCCATCACTACCTTGAACACCAACTTGCAACAGGTGACTGTAATTAAGATTGAGTAACTCAGCAAAGGTTTGCTGCCAATTCGCTTGATTTTCGCTGGTTATTTGCATTTGTTGAGTCACTAACTCTTGCCCTGCTTCGTCAAACAAACGTGCAGAAACATTGCCACCGACAACAGCGTCTTGCCCTTGGCGAACAAAGTAACTGAGTGCAGACCAGTTTGTTGAATCTGTTGGTCCAGCGTCGGTTACAATAGTAATATCGCTACAGTTATAAAAACCTTCACCACCGGCATCCTCACGCTGCCAACGCGTATACAAGATTGCATCACCGCTGCGACCAGCAGGAATTGAGACACTCATTTCGTAATAACGATCATTGTTTGCATCAATAACAAAATCGAGGTTGCCGTATTCAGCAACTAACTCTAAGTCATTCCAAGTTAAAACTTGCGTTGCCCCATCGAAGCCTGGCTTTGTTAGGTAAAATTCCCAGAAGCTAGGGTTATGTGGCGTGCTTGCTAAAAAGCGAACTAAAATATCGCCATTCGCATTTGGAATAACATCACTGCGTTGCCAATGCGGCGAAGGCAAATCCATACCTCGTTTTGCACTATCTCCTGCGGCACACAATGCCCCATCGGGTACACTTTGTTTTACTGCGGCAATGTTAGTGTAATCAGCCGTATTAGCCGAAAACTCAATATCTTGTACAAACTGTACATGTCCTGATTCAACAAATGCTGCTCGACAAGCTAGATTTGGAATACCACTGCCATCATCAGGCCACCAATAACCACCATCAGCATTACAAATCGCCTGACGTGCTTTAGGACTTTCTAAAAATCCGTGGGCATTAACATGGCTTGATGCAAAGCCAAGCAACATGGTGCTTGCCACTGCCGATAAAGACAATGCCTTCGATTTAATAATTTTCATTGTTGTGTTCTCGCTGTAGAAACGCGGAGCAATCTCCTTGCTCCGCTTTATTGAGTTAAAGTGTGCAACTCACTGTCCAGTCAGCTGTTGTGCCTGGCTCTGCGCTTGTCCACCACTTTGCTTCGTAAACCACATTGTTGTGATTCATAAGATCGCCGCCTAGAGCATGAGTTGGGTTACCTGCCCAATCCGTTTGCGGCCAGTTTGGATAAACAGGGATACTTGTTACATCAACACCTTCACATGTCGCACCATTTCCACCAGTGTTACCGCCTGTGTCACTGCCTGAATTTGGCGTGCCAGGAACGGCATCTGGTAGCATTGGGTACTCATATTTGAACGCGTATGTTTTACCGCCCTTTTCAATCGTGAAGTTGCTTGGGCCAGTAATTGGCATGTAATACATCACTTGGGCATTTACGGTTTGGCCTGTATTAAAGGCTTTTTCGATACCGCCCCACTCATTTGTAAGCGTGATAGAAAAACGATGGAACTCATTTTCATAGCCACCAATGTTATTACCAGCTGCATTCGAGCCATTCACATCCACAGCCATACCCAGTTTTTCTTGAGCATTCCAATTTGATTTGAAAATAGCTGATGTAGATACAGGTACATCAAAACTGATTTTCGCACCGCTTAAATCAATATTTGAATTGTTGGTGAATGAGAATGTAGGCGAAATTGGGTAGTTATCATCACCAATTGGGAAGTCTTTCACTGTAAAGCTGACATCAACCGCTTCACTCGGTACAGTGAAATTAACGTTACCTTGATGCGTGTCATACGCAACACCACTTTGATTAAACTTATTGTAAGCAAGTGTTGTTAGGCTTGAACCCATGAAGTACTCACCTTTTGCTGAGTCATAATCAAAGTCACCAGCAAGCTCCCAGAACATGATGCCACCAAGGCCGTTGTTGATAACGTAATCAACTTTGGTTGCCATTGATTGCTCATCTTCGATTGATAAGAATACTTTTTTATCTGCATTCCATAACCATGGAGCCACAGCCACATTGTCGTAATGACGTGTATAAGTGCCTGTTAATACATCATTTGGATCAGTACTTGGTGTTAAACCATAGATTTCAAGATAAGACGGGTTAATACCGTTTTCTAAGTTTTTAGCATGCCATAGTGGGTTTGAGCCAGCAGGCATTTCTTCACCAGCGTCATTTTTATCATGCCACAGGTTATCGATACCTAATGCTCCGTTACCACATTTGTTCTTCTCACCAACGCCTGTTCCTTTAGCACATTTAGATTGGTCAGGCAGTGCAGCTTGTCCCCATAATCCATTTGTACCGCCAGATACATCTTTGAAACCACGGGTATAATACGGAATACCAATGTTGATACGACCCGCAGATACTGCACCGCGGAAATAACGTACAGCCCAATCTGTATTTAAGTAACCAATACCTTCAAATTCTGCCGTTGTATACACCCCCCATTGCGCAAGCTCTGAATCAAGGCCTGTATCAAACAATGCAGCATTGTGACCCACGTGCGAGTTCCATGCACCGTGTAAGTCGTAAGACATAATGTTCACATAATCTAGGTACTTAACACTTTGGAAAGTTTCCATACCACGTAACAAGTAGCCTGAAGATGGAGAAGCAATTGTTAGTAAGTAATGTTTACCCGCTTTTTGGCCGGCAATATCAAGTTCTTCACGAAGTTTTTCCATAAGAACACGGTACGATGCATTTAAACCCGCACGGCGTGCATTCGAAATTGGGAAATCATCCGGATGACCTGAGTCATTCATTGATGAAGGGTATTCATAATCAATATCAACCCCGTCAAACCCATATTTTTCGATGAACTCAACTGCACTTTTCGCGAAAGCGTTAATACCAGCTTGGTTTATTGAACCATCAGCATTCGTTGTCATAGTGTAAAAACCACCACTATTAACACGTGTGCCATCAGCACCAAAGTAGCCACCTGTTTCGGCCCAACCACCAACAGAAATCAATGTTTTTACATCTGGGTGTTGTTTCTTAAACTTGTTGAGAAGATTAAAGTGAC